>JBIIWP010000101.1:0-11752 GCA_044338855.1 Pseudohongiellaceae bacterium
TGGGGCTGAAGCCGGTCCCAAGGGTATGGCTGTTCGCCATTTAAAGTGGTACGCGAGCTGGGTTTAGAACGTCGTGAGACAGTTCGGTCCCTATCTGCCGTGGGCGTTGGAGATTTGAGAAGAGTTGTTCCTAGTACGAGAGGACCGGAATGAACGAACCTCTGGTGTTCGGGTTGTCACGCCAGTGGCATTGCCCGGTAGCTATGTTCGGACGGGATAACCGCTGAAAGCATCTAAGCGGGAAGCCCCCTTCGAGACTAGATCTCCCTGGGACTTTAAGTCCCCTAAAGAGCCGTTGGAGACTACGACGTTGATAGGCTGGGTGTGTAAGTGGAGCGATCCATTGAGCTAACCAGTACTAATTGCTCGTGTGGCTTGACCATATAATCACAGGCTTTTAAGACCAAAGCGCAGAGCGCTTTGGGGCTGAAGGCTCCTCATGACAGAGGGTCCATCAGTTAGAGTCGGTGTGATATCGACGCCAGTAAGCGTCACATGTAATTCGCCTGAAAGGGCCGCTTGTACAGACTTCCGAATTGATTTCAAACTACGCGTTGTTACCAGTTTTGCCTGATAACCATAGCGAGCGTGAACCACCTGATCCCATCTCGAACTCAGAAGTGAAACCGCTCAGCGCCGATGGTAGTGTGGGGCCTCCCCATGTGAGAGTAGGACATTGTCAGGCATCTATTCAGACCCGGATGCGAGCATCCAGGCCTAAAAGTGAAAACCCCAGTCGGGTAGCCGACTGGGGTTTTTTTATGCGCGGGATTCACGGCGGATGGCAGCGGAAGTTCGGTACTACTGGCTTTGGATTTCCCGCTCAAGCATCAGCTTCTGCAGCAGATCTGCAGTCTCCTGGCGGATCTCGCCGCCACCTCCGCGCGAGAAGCCGTTGCCGGTTCTGCCGAGGGCAACGTCCAGCGGCGTCAGGTCGCCGTTGTCCTTCGCCATCAGGTCAGCACCCTGGCTGACGAGATACTCCACGGCCTCGTTCCAGCCCCAGCTGGCGGCGCCGTGCAGCGCCGTCTTGCCGCTGTTGTCACGCAGGCCGAGGTCTGCACCGTTGGCCAGCAACAGGTCGAGCGTGCGCTTCGCGTTGCCAGCAGCCAGGGGAGTGCCATAGTCGCCACGGGTATCGATGGAGCTGGCGCTGACGCCGGCAGCAGCCATCAAGGGAGTGGTGCCGTCGCGATTCGGGAGGTTGGGATGTGCTCCATGTTTCAGCAGCAGCTCGATGGCTGCAAGGTCATGACCTTTGGCGGCGCGCAGCAGCGGCGTCGCCCCGATGTTCAACATGCGATCGGCACCACGGTCGTCCTTGATGTGGCGGTACATGGGTTGCAATTTGAGCTGGAGATTCGGGTTGGCACCGGCTTCCAGCAGGATACGGATCATGTCGAGGCTGCTGGTCTGGTCCATCGACGGACGGTCGGGATAGCCGCCATGCGGCAGCGTATTGACGTCCACGGCGGAGTAAACCGGATTCTCCCCGCGGAAGCTCCACTTGTTCACGTTGGCCCCGGCTGCCACCAGAAATTGTGCGGTATCGAAGCGCATGTTGATCACTGCCACGAGCAGCGGCGTGACGTTCTCGGCGTCGCCAGCGTCGATATCGGCACCGGCGTCGACCAGCAGTTTCACGCAGTCGAGACAGCCTTCACGTGCCGCGTACACCAGCGCCGTCATGCCGCCCGCTGGCCGCCACTGGAAACGGCGTTCTTGGCTGATCTGGCGTTCACGCGGATTGATCATTGAGCGCAAATCCGGATCGCCACCGGCTTCCAGCAACAATTTGAGCATCGCCGGCTGTGACTGCGCTGCAGCCCAGATCACGGCGTTCTGGCCTTTCCACTGTTCGGTGGCATTGACGTCGGCACCATGCTTCAGCAGCAACTGCGCGGTGTCGAGATTGTTCGAGCGGGCTACTACCATCAAGGGCGTCTGGCCATCGGGATTGGTGGAGTCCGGGTCTGCTCCCGCGTCGAGCAATACTTTCATCAGCGCGTAATCCCCCAGCACGGCAGCTTCGGAGATCGGCGTGGCGCCGTAATTGTTGGCGACATTCACATCGGCGCCGGCTTTCAGCAGTTGTTTCACCAGATCGACGTTGCCATGGTGCACAGCCCAATGCAGCGGCGTGGTGCCATTTGACTCGGCCACATTCACATCCGCACCGTCCTTCACCAGCGCACTGGCCGTGAAGTGATCGCCGCCACGAATGCTCTCGAGCAGTGTTGCCGCCTGCAGCGACGACATGCCCAGCAAGGTCACTAGGCCTACGCAGTAAACTGGTTTCTTCATGGTTGTTGTCCCTGGCTGGTCGCGGGCATCACACGTCGGCAAAAATGCCCGTGCTGTCGCCGTGCTGCTCGACGGGCACGCCCGCGCGCTGCAGCAGGGTCAACAGCAGGTTGGACAGCGGCGTGTGGTCGTCGTACTTCAAATGCTGGCCACCCTTGATCGTTCCGGCGCCACGCCCCAACACTACTGATGGCAACGGGAAATGGTCGTGGGCATTGCTGTTCGACATGTTGGAGCCGTAGAGCAGGATTGAATTTTCCAGCAGGTTGTTTTCGCCGTCCGGGATCTCGGCAAGCTTGCCGGCGAAACGCGCGATGACCTGACTGTGCCAGGTCTGCAGCTGTGAGAGCTTGTCCAGGCTGGCCGGCGTATTGTTGTGGTGCGACAGCGGATGGAAGGCATCCGGGATACCGATGTGACTGTAGGCCTGGTTACTCACCTCGGCAGCCATCATGAACGAGACCACGCGCGTCATGTTGGCCTGGTAGGCCAGCACGATCATGTCGAACATCAGGTTGATGCGTTCATCGAAGTTTGGAATGCCGGCTGGCAGCTCCGGCAGTTCGTAGATCGATAGATCCCGGCTTTCCAGATTCTGCACGCGGCGCTCGATCTCGCGCACGCTGTCCAGATAGTTGTCGAGCATGGCGCGGTCGCTGGCGCCGAGGCTCTTCTTCAAAGTGCCGGCTTCGCTGGCTACCATGTCCAGCAGGCTCTGGTAATCGTCGGCGATCATGGCGCGCTCGGCGTCGTTGCTGCCCTCTCCGAACAACTTGGCAAAGAATTTCTTGGGGCTGTATTCCATGGGCAGCGGCGTGGTGGCGCTGCTGAACGCGATGGTGTTGCCGAAGCTGCAGCCGTAGGTGCCGTCGCAGGCGGCGCTGCCACCTTTCTCTTCTGTCGCGACTTCGATCGAGGGCAGTGCTGTATCCTGGCCGATATATTTGGCGGCTACCTGGTCGGCAGTGATACCACCAAAGGGCGCGTGACTGCGGCGCGGCGGAGCGCAACTGAGCCAGGTGCCAGGCGTGATCGCATGCACGGCGGAGCTGACGGCGGGTTTGTTGCCGAGACCGGACACGATGGTCAGCTTGTCCTTGAAGGGCTCGAAGGGTTTCAGAATCGGCTGCAGTTCAAAGTTGCTGCCTACGGCCTCCGGCGTCCAATCGCGCATGATGGCGCCGTGCGGCAGATAGAAGAAGCCCATACGTGGCTTGGGAGCCGCAGCAGTCTGCGCCAGTGCGGTGGCCGCAGGCACCATGGCGTCGAGGAAGGGCAGCGCAATGCTCGTGCCGGCAGCGCGCAGCAAATGGCGACGGGACAGGTATTTCTTGGTCAGGAACATTGGGCCTTCCTCCTTACTCAGTCATCGACACAGCGTCAGCTGCGTGTTCTTCGGTGGGCAGGGACTTCATCTGGAAGGCCGCACTTTCCACGATACCCTGCACGATGGCTTCGAACCGATAGTCGGCTGCCTTGGCCTGCCTCACTACACCACGCACGATGGGCATGTCGAAATGCTCTACGGTGCGACCCAGTGCAAAGGTCATCAATTTTTCGGTCATCGCCTGCACAAATTGATCGGGACGTTCGCGCAAGGCGCGATACAGGTCTACCGGACCTGCCACAGGTTCGCCGGTGGCCAGCTGCCCCACGGCATCGATCGGTGCGCGGGCATAGCGGTCAATGTCCTGCCACTGACCGATCGCATTGAAGTTCTCCAATGCCAGGCCCAGCGGATCAATTACGCCATGGCACTGATTGCAGGACGGCTGCTCGCGATGCGCTTCCAGACGCAGACGCAAGGTTTTGATTTCCTCACCAGGTGCACGTGCGTCGAGATCGGTTTCCACTCCCGGCGGCGGAGCGGCGGGAGGCGTACCAATCAGGGTTTCGAGAATGTAGGCGCCACGCAACACCGGCGAGGTGCGATTGGGATATGACGTCAGCAGCAACAATCCACCTTTGCCGAGCAGGCCATGACGGCGTTCATCCGCCAGTTCCACGCGGCGGAACTGGGAGCCACGCACGCTGTCGATGCCGTAGTGACGGGCGAGCCGCTCATTCAGGAAGCTGTGCGGTGCGTCCAACAGGTCCACCACGGAGCGGTCATCACGCAGGATGCTGTCCACGAACATCGCGAGTTCTTCCTTGAAGGCTCCGCGCAGGTCCGCGTCGAAGTCGGGGAACAGGCGCGGGTCCGGGTCGATGGCATCCACGTCATCCAGCTTCAGCCACTGGAAGGCAAAGTTTTCGGTCAGCGCACTGGCACGCGGATCTGCCAGCATGCGCTGCACTTGTTCACGCAACACACGCGTGTCACGCAGTATGCCTTGTTCGGCCAGCCTGAGCAGTTCCTCATCCGGTCCGCGGCTCCACAGGAAGAACGACAGGCGTGAGGCCAGCTCCATGTCGGTGACCGGGAAGCCCTCACCGGGCTTGGCATCCTCAGGCAGCGGCTCGGCGCGGTACAGGAACTTGGTGGATGCCAGCATTGCCATGATTGATTTCTGCACGCCCGTTTCGAAACCACCCTGGGTGTGGCCTTCGTCGTAGAAACGCATCAGTGTCGTCATATCCTCGTCGTTGACGGGACGACGGAACGCCTGGCGCGCCAGCGACGACATGATTTGCTCGGCGCAAGGACGCTGCTCGTCGTTGTTGCTGGGGTAGCAGGAGAATATCTTGCGGCGACTCGGTACATCCGGCAACCCGACAGCGTTCATGGGGCCAAAGGCCTTGAAGCTCACTGCCACCGGAATGTTGTCCTGACCTTCGCCGGGGCTCAGGTGGTCCACGATGCGGTCGGACTCGGCAAAGCTGCGCGCCACAAACGCAACACCAACAGTATGCGTGCCGGCCTTCACCGGCAGGCGGATGTCCATGAAGCGTTCCTGGATCGCGGTGATCGCCGGCGTCTGCTGCAGATCCACGGCGGCCTGGTCTTCCGCACCTCCCAGGGTGGCGCTGTACACTTCCTCGCCATCGATGGTGAGGATGAAACGGTGCTGCGACTCCAGCCACCAGGTGGGATAGGAGCGCTGCAGTGAACCTTCCACCGACGCAATGTCGATGTTGAAGACGTACTCGCCGTCAGCAGGGAAATAGTTTTCGGCGGTGAATCCACCGCGCGTACCCAGGGGTAATCCGTCCACGTGTCGATACTGTGTGACGAGGCTGGGTGCGTCGAACGAGGCAACATCTGGTTCGGGCTCACCTTCGGCCACGGCCTTGATACTGATGGCACGCGCAGCCTGCATGTATTGTTCAAGGAAGGCCGGTGACACCTGCAGCACATTGGCCACGTTGTCGAAGCCGTCGCTGGAGATATCGGGTGGCAGCAGGTCTTCGGCGTCCACATCCACCGCCAGCAGATCCTCGATTGCTTTCTGGTATTCACGACGGTTCAGGCGATGGATGGCGATGTGGCCGGGATTGTTGCCCTGGGTGCTGGCGATGTCGTCCAGGTAGCTTTCGAGATGCGAGACGAACTGGTCGAGGTCCTTCGCGGCGGGACGCTCATTGCCGGGCGGTGGCATCAGGCGTCCGCGCATCTTGCGGATGGCTTCTTCAAAGATTGCAGCATTGTCGGCCACGCTCGCGGGCGACAAAGTATCAAAGGCCAGGCTGCCGGCCCAATCCTCGAGGTTGTGGCAACCCACACAATACTCGTTCAACAGATCCCAGCGCGCCTCCACGTTGCGCAGCGACGGCAAGTCGGCCTGGGCGAACACAACCGGGCTTGCTATTGCCGGCAAGGCCAGGCCGGCTAGCAGCATGCCCTTGCGGATGAGTCGTTGCGATTGCTTGCGCATGGTGCTTTCCCGCATCAGATGTATCCACCCATGTCATAGGTGTGGGCCCACATGCCCCGATAGGTTTCCTGCACGAATTCTTCGGGGTCGCCCCATACGGCATCATAGTCGGCGGTAAGGCGGATCCTGAGCAGGTCATCCCCATTGAAGCCTTCGCGTGTCAGCTCCTTCATTTTCTCGAACAGCACAGACAGCATGTCGTGCTGCTGCTGCAGATCGGCTTTCGTCAGCGGCAGGCCACGATCCGGGACGATGACGGTGGCGTTATTCGCCAGCGCCAGCATGGCCTTGTTGGCGTTGATGAGGCCGCCGATCCAGCCACCCGTGGCGATGTCGCAGATCGGGTAGCGACGCTGCGTCATCAGTCCACCCGCAACCATCACATTACTGTCCGGGAAATGCAGGAAGAGATCACCGTCAGTATGCGCCTGCGCGCTGTAGTGGCATTGCAGCACTTCGCCACCGAGATCGAGCTCACCCGATAGATAGAAGGTGGTATCGGGCAACGCCGCAGGGGCGCGCGGTGTGAAATGCTGCTGGCGCCAGTGCACTTCGAAATCAGCGCCAAGCCAGAGCCTGGTGTTTTCGTGCGCGACGATGCTGGCACCCAGCGCGCGCACGGCATCGTTGCCACCGCTGTGGTCGGCATGCCAGTGGGTATTGACCAGCGTACGCAGAGGAGCCTGCTCCCCTAGTTCATCCACCAGTGCCAGAAGTGCCTGGGCCTTGTCGGATTCTCCGCTGTCGATCAGGGTGAGCCCCTCACGGCCTTTGAATAACACGACATTGCCACCCGCCCCGGTGATGAGGCTGAGCTGGTCTGTGAGTGCATGGGGCTGCAGGGAAGCAGTGGCTGCCTGGACAGAAAAGGGCCAACCAAGGGATGCCAGCGCGGGAGTTGCCGCGAGGAAGCGCAGTAGCGCGCGACGTTTTTGCAGGGGAGTAATCATGGCCGCAATTTATACCATGAATACGCAAACTCGATGAACCTGGCTAGGCCTTGCCGCTGCAGCGATCCAGCATGTAGCGGTAATACGGGTCTTCCGGGTACTGCCCCAGCAGTTCCCCGTAGCGCTGACCTGCGAGCTCGAGGTTGCCGGCATACCAGGCGTCCAGCGCCAGTTGGTGTTCTTGCAGCTGGAGTTCCAGTTCAGGCGTAAAGTACCGGCGCTCGCAGAGCGGCTCGTAGATCCGGGTGGTCTGTGTTTTGCCCTTTACTGCCACGGTGTCGAGTTCACGGAACACCATGTCCGGGTAGAGTTTGGCGGTATTCTCGCCCACGATGGTGTTGACGTTGTATTGGCGCGTGGCGCTCTGCAGCCGAAAAGCCAGGTTTACGGCATCCCCGATCACAGTATAGGCCAGGCGGTAGCGTGACCCCATGTTGCCCACGTTCATCAGGCCG
Source organism: Pseudohongiellaceae bacterium (assembly GCA_044338855.1). Lineage (GTDB taxonomy): Bacteria > Pseudomonadota > Gammaproteobacteria > Pseudomonadales > Pseudohongiellaceae > CAILUG01. Next base: position 7,525 of record JBIIWP010000101.1, read on the forward strand.
GAATTGATACCGATGCCGATGGTGGGAGCGGGCAGGCCGCGTGCCATAAAGATGCCGCGCAGGCTTTCCATCTGCTTGTGCATCTCGAAGGAGGCGAGCACCGCGCGCTTGTAATGGTCGTCCTGCGGAACTGGTGCGCCCCAGAAGGCCATCACGGAATCGCCGATGTACTTGTCGATGGTGGCGCCATACTTGTAGAGGATCGTCGTCATCGTGGTGAAGTATTCATTTAGCAGGCGCACCACTTCACGCGGGTCCAGTTGCTCCGACATCCCGGTGAAATTGCGCAGGTCGCAGAAGAACACCGTGAGATAGCGCGATTCGCCTTCCAGTGCCTGTTGCTTGCTCTGGTGGTTCAGCACCGTCACGATCTCGGGCGGTACGAACTGGCTGAAGGTGTCCAGCAGCTTCTGCTTTTCCTGCGTTTCGGTGAAGTACTTCAGCAGCACGTTGATGGCGAACAGGATCAGCTGCACCAGCCAGTGGAACTGCATCGGCACCTGGCTGGGCGGGAAAGGCCGCGCGATTTCCAGCCAGAGCGGCGGGACTGCCAGCGCCAATACCAGTAGCGAGGCGCCGATCGGCGTCAGCATCGGCAGCAACACGATCATCAGCGCGCCGGTGAGCAGCAGCAGGTAAAAGCTGCCGGATTCCATGACGCCGGGGAAACGCAGGGTGTTTTGCTGGTCGAACACGTCCGGGTTGAACTGGATGCCCGGCAGCAAGTCGCCCTTGATTTCCAGCAAGCCAATGGCGTTGCTGACGAACAGCAGGAACATCACGGCCAGCAAGGTGCTTTGCGACCAGGCGATGTGGAGGGATGATGACAGCAGCTTGCGGTACGAGTTCTTCATGCAGCCTGGCGGGTTCTGGTAATGGTTACGCTTGGGCTAGTTGCTGGTCGGTTCATGACACGCCTGGATGATAGCACAGCACTATTGCGGCATTGCCCCGGAATTCAGGGAAAAAAAAGGCTCCCGGAGGAGCCTTTTGTCAGCGCTGCATCGATTATCAGATGCGGTAGCAAACGGTGTAGCTTAGATCTTCGCTATATGCAGCGGCAGCAACAGCTGCGGCCACAGGGGCGGTGTTGGGAGTGCCGCCATCGCCGACAGCTCTGAAGCGGCCGGTATTGCTGGATCCGTCATCAAGCTGGGTATCAAGGGCGATCGCTGCGGTACCGCTTACATTTCCCATACAGACCTTGGTTCCCGCCAGGGCATTGGTACCATCAGTAAGCACACCCGCAGTAACAATCGTAGTGAGACCACCAAAGGGATTGGCTGGCAGTGCCGCAGTCCCGGTATCTGTCGGGTTGCCGGCGATGAAACCGGCAGACCGCAAATCCTGGAAGAAGTAACCTACCTCATCCGTTGCTGCAGGAGCGAACGGGGTAGCAGTGATGGCGATAACACCGTTACCGTCACCAGAAGTTGCCGCGCGGGGCCATGAAGAGCCGCGTGCAGTTCTGGCGCCCGGGTCATCACCCGGCAGGCGGCCATAACGATCCTGATAGGAGAACACGGCGGCAGCGATGCCGTTGAAATCATTGGTAGCCGACTTCACGCGCGAGTTCTCGATTAGTTGCTGGCCCTGCAATACACCGCCGAGCAGCAGGCCGATGATCACGAGCACGATGGCGATTTCGATCAGGGTGAAGCCGCGTTGTTTGCGCGATTGCTGCCTCATATTAATGTTCATTGCGTCGATCCTCTGTTGGTTCAGGGGCCGGTGAGGGCTCCGTCAAGCACTGTGGTGATGTGGGAATGCCCTGCTTTGGGCCAGCTTGGAGTGGACTCTAGTTAAGTATTGCAACTGCTTCAATATGTAGGTTTTTTTTACAAAGCCGAGGTGGGTGCAAAAAGCCATCATCCTTGGGTGGGCAGGGTCAGCGTAAAGCACAGGGGCTGGCCGGGTTCGGCCTGGGCATCCAGATAGCCTCCCGCCGACATGGCATGCTGGCGGGCCTGATACAGCCCGATGCCACGACCACCGCCGTGTTCGCTCCAGAAGGGCTCGAACAGGCGCTCAGGCCAGGGGAAGGGCTTGCCGTGCAGATCACGGATGCGGGTGCGGACACGGCCACCCAGGAGCCCACCCACCCGGTCGATGGTAATTTCCAGCAGAGGGCGGGTCCGGCCCTGGTCCTTGCGCGCCTGTCGTGAGTAGTTGCCCAGCACGTTGTCGACGATGCTCATCATCAGATCGCGGTCGATCGTTACCGTGGCATCCCCATTGATCTGCACCTCAAGGTCGTAGAGGCTGGCAGTCTGCTGCAGGATGTTTTCCAGCGCAATTTCCTCATCCTGGCCGCCGTTATGTCCCGGGCGCTTGCTTGGCGTCTCCGTCAGCGCTCTCAGCATGTGCTCGGCGCGTTCGCGGACGGCGGGGATGGCGTGTCTCAGACTGCCAATGACTGTGGCTTCCTGGCCTGGCTTCGCCCCCAGCAATTGCTCCGACGACAGCGTCAGCAACTGCACCATGTTCTTTACATCGTGCTTGAGGAATACCGTCATCTTGGCGGTCTGGTCGAAGGCCCCTTGCACGGAACCCAGCTTGATCCAAAGGTTCATGCGGATCAGCAGAAAGAAGTTATCTGCCTGCGCGCTGCTGAAGTACTGCTGTTCGATACCGCTCTTGTTGCGATACAGCGTGATGTCCAGGCGAATCTCCTGCACTTCAAAATGCTTGTCGATGGCGATGGGGGTGCGCAAGCCGTATTCCTCAGCCAGGCGCGTGCCAAACCAGTCGAGCTGCCAGCTCAGCCCGCTGAAGCCGCTTTGCTTGAGAATGGGCCAGCACTGGCGCAGGAAGTTCGGCAGGTCGTAGCCCAGTTGCTCGTTCAGCAGGATCAATTCCTGGGTGTGCGCCAGCTGTGTACGGTACTGGTGCAACAGCCACGCGGCGGCCACCAGGATGGAACCACCGATGATGATGAGGTAGGGATAGAGGTCAGTTGTCGTCACGGCTGATCTGGAACTTTTTCATGAAGTAATAAATGCTCTCGCGCTTGATGCCGAGTTTCTCGGCGCTCTTGTACACGTTGAAGCCCGTTTCGCGCAGTACCTGCCGTACCAGCTTTTCCTCCGCTTCTTCCCGCACCGCCTTCAGTCCGTCGGTGTAGCGCGCATTGAACTGCAGGCGCGCCACGCCGTCCTCGCTGAGGTCGCGTTCCTTGCGGTGGAACAGGAAGGCGCGGTTCACGGCATTCAGGATGTCTTCCGTGCGCGCCGGCTTGGCCAGGAAGTCGAAAGCCCCTTCGCGGATGGCCTCGAACGCCGCCTGCTCTTCATCCTGGCCGGTCAGCACGATGATCTTGAGCTTGCCGGAGTCGGCATTGACGTCGCGGATCAGCGTAAGGCCTTCCAGGGTGGTGTGTTCCACCGGTGGCAAACCCAGGTCCACGATGGCAACACCGAGATCACTGATATCCGCAATCTGGCGCATGGCGTCGGGGCGGTTGGCTGCTTCGGTGACGTGATAGCCTTCGTTGCGCAGGGTTTCGCGCAGCAGCATGCGCAGCACGCTGTCGTCCTCCACCAGCAGGATGTGGCCTTTATCTTCGGGGGAGGGAATTTTGTCCCCAAGCAAATCGATTTGGGGTTGGGTCATGGCAGTCTGCCGGCGCTGATCATGCGGTTGAAGAGAACGTAGGGGGAGAGCCAGATGAGCTGGTCGTCAAACAGGTCCTCGGCATAGTCGGTGCTGACGAACTGATTGTCGGTGGCGATGGCATAGATGCCAAGCGTGCCTTCCGCATTCTCCACTTCGTCAGCCGAGGTGAATGTCGCCCAGTCTGCGCCCATGTTGTACACCAACGCCGGGACCAGATTGGAGATGACGGTTCCCGCGCAGTTTGCACTGTCGCAGATGCTGAGCATGTTGGCGATCCCGGCTGTTACCAGTGTGGGGGTGGTAAAGAGTGCAGTCAGATCCACAGCGTTGGCAAAATCAAAGTTGCCATTGCCGTTGTAATCACGCGATGCGATGGAGTAGCGCACCGGATTCTGCCACGGGTCCAGCAGCAAGCCATCCGCGTTGATTGGACCAAACAGGTTCAGAGTCGCGGCAGGTACAAAGCCGTGGGTAGTCGTGCAATTGCCTGTGAGCGTGTCAGGTGCCTGACGTCCGAAACTGGTATTGGTGGCAGGACAGGGAAGGCGCTCGAAGGTCTGGACGTAGCCGTACAGCGCGTCTTCGATCTGGTGTAATTGTGCCATTGCTGCAC
>JBIIWP010000177.1:0-3374 GCA_044338855.1 Pseudohongiellaceae bacterium
AGAGCAAGCGGCCACGCTTGCAGCCGTACACTTGTTGCGCCATTGCGCATCAAGTGGCTCGGCGACCCGGCGGGGGATCTCTACGAAGGCGCAGCGGCAGACGCGCCCCAGCCTCCCGCCGCCCCCACAGATGCCACCCCTTACACCAGAGCCACCCCCACAAACGTCATCCCGTACACCAGACCCGCCCAAGAGGTATTCGCCTGATCGAGCAGCAGACCCGCGAGGAGAAGAACCAAAAAAAAGGCGCTGACTCCGAAGAGCAGCGCCTTTTTTGTCGGGCCTGACTTACTGGTCGCGCTGACGATTGCGCGGGTCGTTCGGTGCGCGGCGACGTTCACGCGGCTGGTCCGGGGACCCATCCGGTTCTTCACCGCTGTCGCCGGCTGCGGCGCTGGCAACTACCGTGGTGTTGTTGACCGCAGGTTCCGCTTCCGGCGTAGCTTGCTCAGCGACTGCTTCAGCAGGGACTGCTGCAACCGTTTCGACAAACACCTCGGCGACAGGTTCAGCAATTGTCATTTCGACCTGCGCTGCGACAACTTCGGCCACAACCTCTGCTGGAGCTTCTACCGTAACGTCAGCTGCACCCTGTTCCGGTGTGCTGTTGGTGGAGGCCCCAGGTTCTGCAGCAGTCTCGACTGCCGACTCTGCCGATGCCATTGCACTGTAGCGATCAGCGGGAGCGGCGTCGGCTACAGGGGCTTGCCCGAAAGTTTCCTGCCGCGTGCTGTCTGCATCGGCCTGCGCAGTTACATCAGTATCGGCGTCATTGTGGCTTTCCAGTGCCAGGGCTGCCTGAGTCGTCGCTGCAAATGCGGCGTCTGCGGTAGCGTCAGCGGCATGGCCGTCATTGAGTTCCTGCAACAGCTCTTCACGGTTGCCACGCTCGCGCGTACGCGGCGGACGCCCGCGCATGCCGGCAGGACGACGGCCGGCACGTGGCGCTTCGTCAGCACCTGGCATGTCGCTGGGCTCATCACCGGGCTCGGCACTGTCGATGACGTCACTGCTGGTGTCGAGATCGGTTTCGAGTGCCTCGTCGGCAGGCAGATCCTGATTGGTGTCATCCAGCGGCTGGCCTTCACGCGGCTCGCGACGGTCGCGATTACGGTTGCGGCCGCCACGGCGACGCTTGCGGCCTTCGCCTTCCTTGCGCAGGGGCTGGCCGTCTTCGCCGAGGATTACCGGTTGTTCGACTGCTTCGACCGGGCGATCGGTGCGCTCGATACGCGCAGGACGTTCGGTGCGTTCCGGACGTTCTCCGCGTTCAGGGCGTTCGCTGCGTTCAGTACGCTCACCACGTTCGGGACGGTCCTGGCGCTCGGGGCGCTCGCCGCGTGGGCTGCGCTCACCGCGTTCGGGGCGTTCACCACGTTCGGGGCGTTCACCACGTTCGGGGCGTTCACCGCGCTCGCCGCTACGGCGACGACCGCGTTCGTTGCGACGCGGGCCCTTGCCCGGAGCACGCTCGGTCTTTTCTTTCTTCTCGACAGGCTCTACTGCGGCGGGCGCAGAACCGAAGAGGGCATTGAAGAGACGCGTCAACAGGCCCGGCTGCGCCACAGGGGCTGCCGGTGCTGCTACGGGTTGCGGCGCCACGACCGGCGGCGGCGCCGTCGGGATACGCGCCGTCTGCACTACGGCCACATCAGCTGCGACGGGCGGTTTGGGCAACAGTTCATCAGCAGCATCGCCTTCCGGCAGCTCGATTTCGTAGCTGCGGTCGGTGGAATCCGTACCGATGTTCTGGATGTCGAAATGCGGCGTTTCGAGGTTGGGGTTCGGGATGATCACCACGCGCTTGCGGGTCTGCGTCTCGATCGCCATGACTTCGGTGCGCTTCTCGTTCAGCAGGTAGGCGCCCACGGTGACAGGCACGATGGCACGTACTTCGCGCGAGCTGGTCTTGTTGGTTTCTTCCTGGATCAAACGCAGGATGGACAGCGACAAGGATTCGATGTCACGAATGGTGCCCTGGCCGCTGCAACGCGGGCAGACCGTGGCGCTGGTCTCGCCGAGCGAGGGACGCAGGCGCTGGCGCGACATTTCGAGCAGACCGAAGCGTGAAATGCGGCCAACCTGCACGCGTGCACGGTCCATTTCCAGCGCGTCCTTCATGCGGTCTTCCACGGCACGCTGGTTTTTCTGCGACATCATGTCGATGAAGTCGATGACAATGAGGCCGCCCATGTCACGAAGGCGCAACTGGCGCGCAATCTCGTCGGCAGCTTCGAGGTTGGTATGCAGCGCGGTTTCCTCGATGTCGGCGCCTTTGGTGGCGCGCGAGGAGTTGATGTCGATGGACACCAGCGCTTCGGTGGGATCGATCACGATGGAGCCGCCGGAGGGCAGCTTCACTTCGCGCTGGAAGGCGGTTTCGATCTGGTTTTCGATCTGGTAGTTGGTGAACAACGGCACCTTGCCGTCGTACAGGCGGATGCGGTTCTCGAACTGCGGCATCACCTGGCGCACGAAGGTCAGCGCTTCGTTGTAGGCAGCCGGGGTATCCAGCGCCACTTCGCCGATGTCCTGGCGCAGGTAGTCGCGGATGGCGCGCAGGATCACGTTGCTTTCCTGGAACAGGAGGCAGGGTGCTTCATGTTCGTCGGAGCCTTTCTTGATGGCAGCCCAGACCGTCATCAGGTAGTTCAGGTCCCATTGCAGTTCTTCGGCAGCACGGCCAACACCCGCGGTACGGATGATGATGCCCATGCCGTCGGGCAGTTCGAGGGAATCCATGGCGTCGCGCAGTTCGGAGCGGTCGTCGCCTTCGATGCGGCGTGAGATACCGCCGGCACGGGGGTTGTTCGGCATCAGCACCAGGTAACGGCCGGCGAGGCTGATCATGGTGGTCAGCGCTGCGCCCTTGTTGCCGCGTTCTTCCTTTTCCACCTGCACGATGACTTCGGTGCCTTCGGCAATGGCGTCACGGATGTTGACGCGGCCGCCGTCCTGGGCACCCTTGCGGAAGTATTCGCGGGAGATTTCCTTCAGCGGCAGGAAGCCGTGACGGTCAGCGCCGTAATTGACGAAGGCAGCTTCGAGACTGGGCTCGACGCGGGTAATACGGCCTTTGTAGATGTTGGCTTTTTTCTGGACGCGATTGCGGTTCTCGATATCCAGGTCGTAGAGCCACTGGCCATCGACCAGGGCAACGCGCAACTCTTCTTTTTGAGTTGCATTCACTAACATTCTTTTCATGATCAGCTTGTTCCGTAGGTTACGGACCAGGGCCGACCAGAGTCGGTAGTACGGGTCGGAGGCGACCGGTAGGGAACGAGGTCGTAGGCTCCGGTGGATCAGTACTGGAAGTCCCAAGGACACCAGTCGTTATGCGGTTGTGCTGCAGGAGTCTTGCTGCTGCAGGGTGT
>JBIIWP010000103.1:0-11562 GCA_044338855.1 Pseudohongiellaceae bacterium
GTTTCAATACCGGTCTGAAGTGGAGCTTCATCCCCGAGCCAGATGGTGGCCCGCGCTACCTCGTGGTAAACGCCGACGAAATGGAGCCAGGCACCTTCAAGGACCGCCTGTTGATGGAGCACGATCCACATCTGTTGGTGGAAGGCATGATCGCATCTGCCATCGCGCTACAGGCGACGCAGAGCTATATCTTCCTGCGCGGTGAATACAAAGTGGCCGAGAAGGCCCTGTTGAGAGCCATCGATGAAGCCTACAAAGCCGGCATGCTGGGCAAGAATATCCAGGGCTCCGGTTTCAGTCTCGAAATGGCGCTGCACACCTCCGCTGGTCGTTACATCTGCGGGGAAGAGACTGCCCTCATCAACGCGTTGGAAGGCAAGCGCGCCAACCCGCGCTTCAAGCCGCCGTTCCCGCAGGTAAGTGGCCTGTGGGGCCGTCCCACGCTGGTCAACAACGTGGAAACCATCTGCAACATTCCCGGCATCGTGCAGAACGGGGTCGACTGGTACAAAGGTCTAGGCATAAACGGCCAGCCTGGCACGCGTATCAGCGGCGTGAGCGGTCGCGTCAAGAATCCCGGCTGCTGGGAAATGCCGGTAGGCACCACGTTCCGCACGCTGCTGGAAGACTACGCCGGCGGCATGCAGGACGGCTATAAACTGAAGGCCTTCCTGCCCGGTGGTGGATCCACCGACTTCCTGATGCCGGAACACCTCGATCTGCCCATGCTTCCAGGCGACGTGCAGAAAGCCGGCAGCCGTCTGGGTACCTCGTTGATCATGGTGCTGGATGACAAAACCTGCCCGGTGGGTTGCATGCACAACCTCACCAAGTTTTTCGCACACGAGAGCTGCGGCTGGTGCACGCCGTGTCGTGATGGCCTGCCCTGGGCGGAGCACATCTTCCATAAACTGGAAAACGGCGAAGGCACCCTGAAAGATCTCGATTACCTGAAGGAAATGTGTGGCTATATGGCGCCGGGCAATACCTTCTGTGCGCTGGCCCCCGGCGCCGCCGAACCGATCCAGAGCGGTCTCAAATACTTCATGGACGAACTGGTCGAACACGTGAATCACGGCTGCAAGTACAAGCACCACTGATCCCTCAGGGGAGGGTGGCAGCAAGTCAACAGCGACGTTGTAGAGTTGGAGTAAGCACAAGATGGCCAAGATCACCGTAGACGGCAAAGTCTTCGAAGTGAACCCGCAGAACAACCTGCTTGAGGAGATTCTTTCCCAGCAGCAGGACCTGCCGTATTTCTGCTGGCACCCGGCGATGGGCTCGGTCGGCTCCTGCCGTCAGTGCGCGATCATCGAGTACGCGAATGACGAAGACCAGCGTGGCCGCCAGGTCATGGCCTGCATGACTTCGCCGCGCGAAGGCGCCCGCTATTCCATCGACAAGGCTGCCACGTTCCGCGCGCAGGCCATCGAAAGCATCATGACCAAGCACCCGCACGACTGCCCTGTGTGCGAAGAAGGCGGCGAGTGTCACTTGCAGGACATGACCGTCATGTCTGGCCACACCTATCGCCGCTACGACGGCAAAAAGGTCACGCACACGAATCAGTACCTCGGCCCCTTCATCGGCCATGAAATGAACCGCTGCATCACCTGCTACCGCTGTGTGCGCTACTACAAGGACTATGCGGGTGGCACCGATTTTGGTCCCCAGGCTTCGCATAACCACACCTATTTCGGTCGCTTCCAGGAAGGCCCGCTCGAAAGCGAGTTCTCCGGCAACCTCGCCGAGGTGTGTCCGACCGGCGTGTTCACCGACAAAGTGTTCAGCCAGCAGTATTCGCGCAAATGGGACCTGCAGACTGCACCAAGCGTCTGCGCCTCCTGCAGTGTGGGCTGCAACATCAACCCGGGCGAACGTTATGGTGCGTTGCGTCGCGTGGTAAACCGCTTCAACGACGACGTGAACGGCTATTTCATCTGCGACAAGGGTCGCTTCGGTACGGGTTACGTCAACAGCAAGGAGCGTCTCACCGTGGCCATGAGCCGCGATAGCCACGACAGCCGTCCGCTGCAGCTCACGGCGGAACAGGCGCGTGAGAGACTCAATGCCATGAAGGATCGCGCCATCGGCATCGGTTCACCGCGCGCCTCCCTCGAAGCCAACTTTGCGCTGCGTGAGTTCGTGGGTGCCGACAATTTCTACGCGGGCATTTCCTCCGCTGAACTCGGCCTGTTGAAGCAGGTGCTGGATATCTATCAGAGCCGTCCCGTCAACGTAGCCTCCATCAAGGACATCGAGCAATGCGATGCCGTGCTGGTCCTCGGCGAGGATGTCACGAATACCGCAGCGCGCCTGGCCTTGGCATTGCGTCAGTCGGTCAAGAACCTCGGCAAGGAGATGGCGGCCAAGCTCAAGCTGCCAGCCTGGCAGGATGCTGCCATCCGCAACCTGGCGCAGGATCGCAAGAGCCCGCTTTACATCCTCAGCCCACATGCCACGCGTCTGGACGACACCGCAAAAGTTGTTCACATAGCTTCCGCCACCGAAGCGGCCCGGATAGCTTTCGCTGTGGCACATGCCATCGACAGCAGCGCACCGGCCGTGAGCGAGCTCAGCGCTGCCGAGCAGACACTGGTTGCCAGCATCGCCAGTGACCTGAAAGCGGCCAAGCGTCCCTTGATTGTCAGTGGTACGGCACTGGGGTCCGCCGAACTGCTGGCTGCAGCCGCCAACGTCGCCACTGCGCTCAGCAGCGATGGCAGGCGTACCGACATCGCGCTGGCCGTACCGGAAGCCAACAGCCTGGGTCTGGCGCTGTTGCTGGGCACCGGCAACAAGGCGCTGGATCAGGCCATGATGAGCGGCAGCAAGCAGGCCATTGTGGTCGAGAACGACCTGTATCGCCGCGCTGCCGACAGCAAGGTCGACAGCTTCCTGGGCAGCCTCGACCAGCTTGCCGTCATCGACAGCCTGCAGAACCGCACGGGCGAAGCCGCCAACCTGGTACTGCCTGCTGCCACCTTCGCCGAGAGTGCCGGTACCTTCGTGAACTATGAAGGCCGCGCCCAGCATTTCTACTCCGTGTTCAAGGCCAAGGCGCCGATCCTGGCCAGTGCGCAGTGGCTGGTCGAGGGCACGAAGATTGCCGAAATCACTGCACAGCTGGCCAAAGTACTGCCCAACGGCGCCTTGCTGAACAAGCTCACGCCCGGCGAGAACTTCACCTTCGCCGGCATGAAAGTACCGCGTCAGCACCACCGCTACTCGGGCCGCACCGCGATGCGCGCCAACATCAGCGTGCACGAGCCGAAGCAGGAGCAGGACGAGGAGGGCATCATGGCCTACTCGATGGAAGGCGTGTCCGCGCTGAAAGACAGCACCGTATTCAACTCGCCCTGGGCACCGGGCTGGAATTCCAACCAGGCCCTGTTCAAGTTCCAGGACCACACGGGCGGTCCGCTGCGCAGCGCCACGCATGGCGAGCGCCTGCTGGCCACTGGCAGCACGCGTGACTGGTATGTGGCGGAAACGGGCAAGAACGGCGGCAGCGGCTTCAGCGTGTTCCCGCTCTACCAGTTGTTCGGCAGTGAAGAACTTACCGCACACAGCGATGCCATCCAGGCCAAGGCTACGGGCGCTTACATTGCGTTGAATCCGGCGGATGTGCAGAAACTGGGCCTGACCTCGACCGATGGCGTGCAACTGCAGCACAACGGCGCCTTGCCGTTCGTTACCCGCAACAGCGTCCAGCCCGGCACCGTCGGTGTCAGCGTGGGTTTGAGCGGCGTGAACATCCACAACCTCGGCTCCAGCATCGCGCTGAACAAGGCCGCGGATTGGAAAGCACCGAAAGACTGGCGCGCCGGCAACCTCATCGTGAGCGATACGAAGCCCGCGGCGGCTGAACACGGCACTGAACACAGGAGTGCACATTGATGTTTGAATTCACTGTAGGGTCACTCCTCAACATCGCTTTCGTGCTGGGTCTTGTGCTCATTTCTGCGGCCATGCTGATCTGGGTCGAGCGTCGTGTGCTGGGCTTCCTCAACGAACGGCTTGGCCCCAACCGTGTCGGTCCGGGCGGTATGTTCCAGTCCTTTGCCGACGTGGGCAAACTCATCACCAAGGAAGACTGGATCCCGCCGTTCGCAGACAAGTTTACCTTCGTGCTGGCACCGATGATCATCCCGATTGTCATGCTGCTGAGCTTCGCGGTAATCCCGCTCGCGCCCGGCGTAGGCGTCATTGATCTCAACATCGGCCTGCTGTGGTTGATGGCGATGGCGGGTCTGGGTGCCTATTCAGCGATGCTTGGCGGCCTCGCTTCCAACAACAAGTTTGCCCTGCTCGGTGGCTTGCGCGCTGCCGGCCAGATGATCAGCTATGAAGTGTTCATGGGCATCTCGATGCTGGGCGTCGTAATCCTCGGCAACAGCTTCAACATGCGCGAGATCGTCGAAGCCCAGGCCGACGGCTGGTTTGTGATTCCGCAGTTCGTCGGTTTTATCGTATTCGTTATTGCCGGTCTTGCTGAAACCAAGCGCTGGCCCTTCGACCTGGCGGAAGGCGAATCCGAAATCATCTCCGGCTTCAACACCGAATACTCGGGCATGAAGTTCGGCTTGTTCTTCGTGGGTGAGTACATCGGCATGTTCCTGATGGCCATGCTGATCCCGGTAATGTTCTTCGGCGGCTGGCTGGCCCCGTTCGGCTGGGATATCGGCCCACCGATCGTCAGCGGCCTGATCTGGATGAGCATCAAGACCTCGTTCTGGATCTTCTTCTTCATTCTGGTCCGTGCGGCGCTGGTACGTCCGCGCTATGACCAACTGATGAACTACGGCTGGCTGGTCATGCTGCCACTGTCGTTGCTGAACCTGCTGATCACCGGTGCGGTGGTGTTGTATCAAGGGAGTTAATGGCTAATGTTTACTGCTATCGGCAAGCAACTCTATGTGATCTGGTCCCAGGTAGTGACCCTGTGGCTGGTGTTCATGCACATCTTCAAGAAGGCAGATACCGTCGAGTATCCCGACGTGATGCCGTACATGTTTCCGCGCTGGCGCGGTCGCATCATCCTGTCGCGGGATCCCGACGGGGAAGAGCGCTGTGTGGCCTGTAACCTCTGCGCCGTGGCCTGCCCGGTAGACTGCATCGCCTTGCAGAAAGCCGAAGACGAGAACGGTCGCTGGTACCCGGAATTCTTCCGCATCAACTTCTCGCGCTGCATCATGTGCGGCTTCTGCGAAGAAGCCTGCCCGACCAACGCCATCCAGCTGACGCCGGATTTCGAGATGGCGGAATACGTGCGCCAGGACATGGTGTGGGAAAAGGAAGATCTGCTGATCAACGGGACCGGCAAGTACCACGACTACAATTTCTACAAGATCGCCGGCAAGGCCATTGGTGGCAAGGGCAAGGGCGAAGCCCGCAGCGAAGCCGCACCGGTCGACCGCAGGAGCCTGTTGCCATGAACATACTTTTCTACGCCTCCGCCATCGTTGCGGTGCTTGCCACGCTGATGGCCATCACGCGCCTCAATGCCGTACACGCACTGCTGTACTTCATCGTGTCGCTGCTGGGCCTCGCCGTGATCTTCTACACGCTCGGCGCGCATTTTGCCGCAGCACTCGAAGTCATTGTCTACGCTGGCGCCATCGTCGTCATGTTCCTGTTCGTGATCATGATGCTGAACCTCGGTCGCGAGACCGCTGAACAGGAGCGCGGCTGGCTCAAACCCACCATGTGGATCGGCCCCGCCGCACTGTGTGCACCCCTGCTGGTGGTGCTCGTCTCGGTGATCAGCGGGGCAGAGCAGGGCATGGCAAACAACGTGCTGGCAGCGAAGGAAGTGGGTATCGACCTGTTCGGACCCTACGTGCTGGCAGTGGAACTGGCCTCGATGCTGCTGCTGGCAGGGCTCGTGGGCGCCTACCACCTGGCGCGCAAATGATTCGATCGACTGACAAGATACCGGGAACCCCGACGCCATGATGCCTCAAATCACCATGCAGCAGATTCCGCTGGAGCATGGGCTCCTGCTGGCTGCGATACTTTTCATTCTGGGACTCGTCGGTGTACTGACGCGTCGCAACATCATCTTCGTGCTGATGTCGCTCGAGATCATGCTCAATGCTGCTGCGCTCGCGTTCATCGCTGCCGGCTCGCGCTGGGGTGATACCGATGGCCAGATCATGTTCCTGATGATCATCAGCCTTGCTGCCGCGGAAGTTGCCGTAGGCCTCGGCCTTGTCATCCAGTTGTTCAACCGATTCAAGACTCTGGACCTAGACGTCCTGAGCAAGATGAAAGGCTAAGGGGAGCTCAGATGCTGGATTATTTGTGGCTGGTGCCGACCATACCCCTGGTTGGTTTTCTCATCCTGACCCTGACGCAGGGCAAGCTCTCCGAGGTGCCGGCTGGCATCGTCGGCGCGGGCTCCATTGGTCTGGCATTCGTGGTTGCCGCACTTGCGGGGCTCGACTTCATGGCCTCCGATGCGCAGTCCTACACGCAGGAACTGTGGACCTGGATGGAAGTCGGTGCCTTCAAGGCCGGCTTCACTCTCTATCTCGACGGGGTCTCGATGGTGATGATGTTCATCATCACGGGCATCGGCTTCCTCATCCACGTGTACGCCACCGGCTACATGCATGACGACCCGAGCTTCGCGCGCTTCTTCTCCTACATGAACCTGTTCGTCTGCGCGATGCTGTTCCTCGTGCTGGGTGACAACCTGCTGCTGCTGTTCCTCGGCTGGGAAGGCGTGGGCCTGTGCTCCTACCTGCTGATCGGCTTCTGGTACACCGACACTTACAACGGCTACTGCGCCCGCAAAGCCTTTGTCATCACGCGCGTCGGTGACGCTTCCATGGCACTGGGCCTGTTCCTGCTGTTCACCAGCGTGGGTACCCTGAACATCCAGGAAGCCATGCTGGTCGCACAGGAACAGTGGGCTGAAGGTTCCGGCATTGCCGTTGCCGTCACGCTGCTGTTGCTGGGTGGTGCGGTGGGCAAGTCCGCCCAGTTGCCACTGCAGACCTGGTTGCCGGATGCCATGGCAGGCCCAACCCCGATCTCTGCCCTGATCCATGCCGCCACGATGGTAACGGCAGGCGTCTACCTGATCGCCCGCACCAATGTCCTGTTTGAACTGGCACCCGACGTGCAGTTCCTGGTCGGACTCATCGGTGCCGTGACCTTGCTGATGGCAGGTTTCACCGCGCTGACGCAAAGCGACATCAAGAAGGTACTGGCCTTCTCCACCATGAGCCAGATCGGCTACATGTTCCTGGCGCTCGGTGTGGGCGCCTACAGCAGCGCCATCTTCCACCTGATGACGCATGCCTTCTTCAAGGCGCTGTTGTTCCTTACGGCTGGCTCTATCATTCTCGGCATGCACCACGAGCAGAACATCTTCAAGATGGGTGGTCTGCGCAAGGACCTGCCGTGGTCGCACGCCCTGTTCCTCATCGGCACCCTGGGCCTCGTGGCGTTCCCGGGATTCTCCGGCTTCTTTTCCAAGGAAGAGATTCTGGCCAGCGCACTGGAAAGCCATGACCGCGGCGGCTTCCTGCTGTTTGTGTTCGGTCTCGCCGGCGCCGTGATGACCTATCTCTACAGTTTCCGCCTGTACTTCCTGGTGTTCTTCGGCAAAAAGACCCACGACGGCCACGAAGTGATGGGCCTGAACCTGCAGGGACCACTGGTGCTGCTGGCCGTGCTGTCCGTGCTGGGTGGCTTCATCCACATTCCGGTGGAAGCCGTGTTCCCTGAAGTCGAAGCGCATCATCCTTCCATCGCCTGGCAGGCCGTGATGATCCTGCTGCCGATGGTCGGTGGTGTGATTGCCTGGTGGGTCTACGTCAAAGGTGGTATCGACACCGCGAAACTTGCCGGCTCAGGCTTCGGTGCCTGGCTGCACAATTTCTGGCGCACGCAGTGGGGCATGGACTGGCTCTATGATCGCATCATCGTCGCGCCTTACGTGGGCCTGGCCAGACTCAACAAGAATGATTTCATCGACTCGCTGTACAACGGTACGGCACGTCTCACGCTGTTCCTGCACGGCCTGGTCACTGATACCCAGACCGGTCAGTTGCGCTGGTATACCGTCACCATGGGCGCAGGGCTGTTGCTCCTGCTCCTGATAGGAGTATTCGCATGATTCTGGTTTGGTTGATGCTTATTCTCTTCGCCGGCGGCATTGGCGCGTGGCTGGCGGAAAGCAGGGGAGCGGAACATCCGCGCGTAGTGGCGCTGGGTGCCATCCTGCTGGACCTGTTCCTGGTGATCCTGATGCTGGTGGCCCCTGGTGCAGTGGGTCTGGACGAGACCTCGGTCGTGGCGGATCTGGGCCAGCCCGGTCAATGGCTGGTGCTGCTCCAGGCCGACTGGATTCCCCGCTTCGGCGTGAGCTTCATCTTTGGCGTGGATGGCCTGGGCCTGCTGCTGGTGGCCCTGACCGTGATCCTCGGTCTCATCTCAGTGGGCGCTGCCTGGGGCGAGATTCATGAGCGCAGCGGCTTCTTCTATTTCAACCTGTTGTGGACCCTGGCCGGCGTCATCGGCGTATTTACTGCACTGGACCTGTTCCTGTTCTTCTTCTTCTGGGAAGTCATGCTGATCCCGATGTACTTCATCATCGCGATCTGGGGCCATGAGAACAAGGAGTACGCCGCGATGAAGTTCTTCATCTTCACGCAGGTGTCGGGCCTCCTGATGCTGCTATCGATCCTGGTTCTGGTGTACTTCCACTTCCAGTCCAGCGGCGTGCTCACCTTCAGCTACTTTGACCTGCTGGGTACCGAGCTTGCCGCCGACGTGGGCACCTGGGTCATGCTGGGGTTCTTCGTCGCGTTCGCCACCAAGCTGCCGGCAGTCCCTTTCCACAACTGGCTCCCGGATGCTCACTCACAGGCGCCCACCGCCGGTTCCGTGATCCTGGCAGGCATCCTGCTGAAGACCGGTGCCTACGGCCTGATACGCTTCACTGTGCCGCTGTTCCCGGCCGAGAGCATGGCCTTTGCACCGATCGCGATGACTCTGGGCGTCATCAGCATCCTCTACACGGCGAAAGTGGCCTTCGCGCAGAATGACCTGAAGCGCCTGATTGCCTATACCTCGGTGAGCCACATGGGTTTTGTGCTGCTGGGTGTTTACGCCTGGAATGCGCAGGCCCTGCAGGGTGCCGTGATGACGATGCTAGCGCACGGCTTCAGCGCCGCGGCCTTGTTCATGCTGGCCGGTGGTATCCAGCACCGGATCCATACGCGTGACATGGACCAGATGGGTGGTTTCTGGGGCGTTGCCCCGAAGCTCAGCTTCATGGCCGTTTTCTTTACCGTGGCTGCCGTGGGCATGCCCGGCCTCGGCAACTTTGTGGGCGAGTTCCTGGTGCTGCTTGGGAGCTTCCAGGTGAACGTATTCATCACAGCATTTGCGGCACTGGGCCTCGTGGTTGCAGCGGTGTACTCACTGATCGTGGTGCAGAAGGTGTTCCACGGCAAGAACACCCACAACCACACCATGACGGATCTCAGCACCATGGAGTTCCTGTGCTTTGCCATCATGATGATCGGGCTTTTGTGGATGGGGCTTTACCCGCAGAGCATGCTCGACATGGCGGAACCTACGCTGCGCAGTCTCAACGTGAATTTTCCCTGATGCTGCTGCCCGAAAGGGACTAGCGCACCGGACGATACAGACAACAGGCCACAATCATGAGTTCAGAAGCAATCATCGACCTACTCCAGATCATCCTGCTGACCGTCACTACGGTGGTGGTCATGGTGACTGCCGCCTTCAAGCGCGATCATGGCCTCATCAGCGCCATGACCCAGTGTGGCCTGGCGGCATCGCTGCTGATCTTCGTGTTCATCCCGCCGGTACTGCCCCTGCAGGTGACGCCGCTGCTGATGTTCGACCAGTACAGCCTGTTCTTCTCGTCGCTGATCATCGTTGCTGCCATGGGCGTGACAGCGATGGCCTACCCGTATTTCGAGAAACACCACCCGCACAACGAAGAGTTCTACATCCTGTTGCTGACCGCCACACTTGGCGCGGTGGTGATGGCCGCCAGCAACCACTTCGTGTCCTTCTTCATCGGCATGGAAATGCTCGGGGTGAGCCTCTACGCGATGATCGCGTACCCGGTGCACAGCATAAAACTGCCAACGCTGCCGATGGAGGCTGCACTTAAATACCTGATCATGTCCGGTGTGGCATCGGCCGTGATGCTGTTCGGCATGGCGCTGGTGTATGCCGCCGTCGGTACCTTTGAATTTGCCGGCATCGCGATTGCGGCAACGGCACTGGAAGAGACGCTGGACCCGATCCTGCTGACCGGCTTCCTGATGCTTCTGGCTGGAGTGGCGTTCAAGCTGTCGCTGGTGCCATTCCACATGTGGACGCCGGATGTATATGAAGGCGCCCCGGTGCCGGTCACTGCCTTTCTCGCCACCGTATCCAAGGCCGCCATGGTGGCCGTGGCACTGCGCCTGCTGCTGAAGGCCCAAGTGTTCGATTTTGGCCAGGTCACCATCGTGCTGTCGCTGTTGGCTGCGGCGTCCATGGTGTTCGGCAACCTGCTCGCCGTCATGCAGAGCAACGTCAAGCGCCTGCTGGCGTATTCATCGATCGCCCACCTTGGTTACATGCTGGTGGTGGTGATAGCCGCTGCCGCAGTGCCTGACCTGCTCAGTATCGAAGCCACGGTGTTTTACATTGCCACCTATGTGCTTACCTCGCTGGGCGGCTTCGCCGTAGTCTCTGCACTGTCGAATGTCGATCGGGAACTCGTGCAGATCAGCGATTACCAGGGCCTGTTCTGGCGGAATCCCTGGTTGGCTGGCGTATTCATCACTGTGCTGTTGTCGCTGGCCGGCATTCCGTTGACGGCCGGCTTCATCGGCAAGTTCTATGTATTCATGACCGGTGTGGAAGGGGAACTGTGGTTCCTGCTGACGATGCTGATCATCGGCAGTGCGATCGGCCTCTATTACTACCTGCGCCTCATCTACACGATGTTGCAGCCGGCAACGTCCATCAAGGACGATCCGGCCGCTGGCATCCTGCCGGCAGGGAGCAAGCTGGTGATGGCGCTGATGACGCTGGCTATCATCTGGCTCGGCGTGTACCCGACGCCGCTGATCGAGACTCTGCAGAGCCTGGCAGGCAGCTTCTGAACTTGCCCGGGCCGCCACCACGGTGGCCCGGGTCAGGCGCCATACCCGCATTCGCCTTGGTGGATGCTAGGAAATTGTGAGCATAATCCAAGATTTAGCTTGCACAGTTAAAATCATCCTGATTAGAATCCCCCTCCCTGCTGAGATTGCACGAACAGAGACACGTGTCGCTGTGGCTACCCGGCCACCCCTCACAAGTTAATGTTCTGCCTCAAGAAGTATTCGTAACTCATCAGTGCCAAAAGAAAAATAGCTGATCCGCACAAGGAGCTGGTTATGGCCGTTTACAGTTACGCCCGCACGTCTGAAGTGGAAGCCACCGAGTCCGGTGGCCAGCTCGAGGAACTGCTCGAGAAGGAAAGCCTGCGCCTGCACACCTATGCCTTGCGCGTGGGCCTGCGGGTCAACGAGA
>JBIIWP010000104.1:0-11546 GCA_044338855.1 Pseudohongiellaceae bacterium
GACCTCAGAAGACATTCTCCGGGGCGCTACTGGCTGGGCAAGGGGTTGCTCCACCGGTTGAGCCAAGGGTTCGGCCATCGGTTGCGCCATCGGTTGCATCAACGGTTGCGCCTCCGTTCGCCTGCCTTCGCGCCGATCAAGTACGCGCTCGTAGGCTTTATCCAGCTTGGCAAGTGCGGGGCCAGGAAATCCATGGCCGTCCTTGAACAGATTGGTGATCACAGTGTTGCTGGGTGGTTGTACCTGGATGCCGTGCTTGTTCCAGTACATCCAGTAAAAGTCCCTGAGCTGTTCAATCGTCATCGGCGACAAGGTAAACGACTGGCACAGGTACTGCGTGATCGCACGATAACTGACATTGGCCAGTTTCTTGTCGAGCGCAGAAGTGCCGCAGATAACGGGTTTTACCAAGGCCTCGCGCTCATCCTGGATATTGCAAAGCATACGGATGCTGTCGAAGACCGGTTCGTCAATACTCTGTGCTTCATCGAAGATCACGTACAAATGACGTTGTGAGTTTGGCTTCTGCAGCAGGTATCGGGTAAGGAGTTTGGTGAAATTGTTGCGGGGTGTGATATTCAACGCGGCCAGTATCCCATCCTGAAGGCTTTCGATCGTGGCGGGGGCAGATGGAAAATAGAGTACGCGCTTGCCCTTGGCCTCCAGCATGCGTGTCAGTTCCAGGCACAGGGCAGATTTGCCGGCACCGTCGCGACCAGTAAGCTTGACGATGCCCTCGTTGATCCGCAGCGCAACCGTTATGCCCTCCAGCAATTCCTGATATGGTTTTACATTCAAGTACATCAGGCTACTGGCCTCTTATAGGAACATGACAGGAACGAGCTTGCGCTGGTGCGCAGGTGCTTAAGGAGCCTGGATTAGAGCTTGAGCCAGTTCACTGCCAGCAAGGTCAGCCCGCTGGCGATGAGACACGCAAGGATCAGGACCGGCAACCGATAGCCACGCTGGCGTGAATGCGGGTAATGCTGCTCCAGCCGCACGTCTTCGGTATCTTCCACTGCGCGTGCCACGTGCACCTGGGTGATGCGGGTGTCACCGCGACCGTACGCTACGAGCAATGCCTTGTGGCAGAGAATATTGATCAGGCGCGGAATACCCGCGCTGGCCTTGTAGATTTCATGGATGGCGCGCGCATGGAACAGGTTTACGCCGGGAAACCCGGAGCGGGACAGGCGATGGTTGATGTAGCTGTTGACCTCGTCCTCGGTCAGTACCGGCAATACATAAGAGAACGTTATGCGCTGCTTGAGTTGGCGCAAGGTATCGCGGTTCAACAGATGATTTAGCTCAGGCTGGCCAAACAAGACAATCTGCAGCAGTTTTTCGGACTCGGTCTCCAGGTTGGTGAGAAGTCGCAGGGCCTCGATGCTCTCCTCTGGCATGGCTTGCGCCTCATCAAGCAGGAATACCACCTTTTTTCCTTCCTGCTTGAGACTCACCAGTTTGCTGTTGATCTGGCCCAGTACATGGTGACGGCCTTTTTCGAGCGAGACGGGCAGGTCCAACTCCTCTGCCAACGCCAGCATGAGGCCGTCAGGCGAGAGAAACGGATTGGGTATGTAGGCGGTAACGAACTGATCGGGAAGCGTATTCAGCAACCGACGGCACAACAGGGTCTTTCCGGTGCCCACTTCACCTGAAATCTTGATAAAGCCTTCGCCGCTTTCAAGGGCCAGCTGGGTGACTTCCAGTGCCTTGTGGTGGCCATCCAGATCGATGAAGAAATCCGTATTGGGGGTGAGCGTGAATGGAAGTTCACGCATGCCGAAAAATTCCAGATACATGGGGTCGTGGGTGCCTGTATATTTTTGGTAAGGCTCTGGCGTCATTCTGACCGCAAGAGCTTCGAATCGGCTACGCTCAGGAAGCTATATTAGGCACTCGGTGGCAGCCATGAAAGGGGAAATTCTCCCAGTTCCCACCCTTCAGGAAATCCGTAATGACTACATCAATCAAAGAACGCATGGTCCACGCCGAAGAAGCCTTGCCGGACCGCCCGGAAGCAATGCAGTTCGACCCCCACCACTACGTCAATGGCAGCACCATGGTGGCCCCCTTCAGGGCAGGCCTTGAGCAGGTTCTGTTGGGACTTGGCTGCTTCTGGGGCGCCGAGCGCCTTTTCTGGCGGATTCCCGGCGTGGTCACCACTGCGGCAGGTTATGCCGGCGGCTTTACCCTGAATGCAACCTACAAAGATGTCTGCAGCGGTCTAACCGGCCATACCGAAGTCGTACTGGTGGTTTGGGACCCGGCCTTGCTCAGCTTCGATGCGCTGCTCAAGGTGTTCTGGGAAGCCCACGATCCCACCCAGGGCCTGCGTCAGGGCAATGACCGCGGCAGCCAATACCGTTCGGCAATCTACGCCAGTACACCGCAGCAATTGCTCCAGGCGCAGGCGTCGAGGGATTGTTACGACAAGGCTCTGGCTGCGTGCGGCAAGGGGCGCATCACCACGGAACTGGGCATGGCCGTGCCGTTTTTCTACGCTGAGGAATACCACCAGCAGTACCTCGCGAGGAATCCGGGAGGCTACTGCGGCTTGCAGGGAACGGGTGTACCATGCCCTGCATCAAGTACGGAATCCGCCGCATGAATCCCGATCCCGACAAGCTAATCGTCGCTATTTCTTCCCGTGCCCTGTTCAACCTCGACGAGAGCCACCAGGTCTATGAGGACAAGGGCATCGAAGCCTATCGGCAGTACCAGATCGAACGTGAAGAAGAGCCCTTGCTGCCAGGTGACGCCTTCCACCTCGTCAAGAAACTGCTGCACATCAACGTACTGTTGGGGCAGAGCCGGGTGGAGGTAATCCTGTTGTCACGCAACACGGCCGATACCGGCCTGCGCATCTTCAAATCCATCGAGCATCACGGGTTGGCCATCGCCAAGGCGGCCTTTTGTGGCGGTTCCAGTCCTTATCGCTACATCACGGCGTTCAACAGCCACCTGTTCCTGTCCACCAATGGCCAGGACGTGCGCATGGCACTGGAAAACGGTATAGCAGCGGCTACCATCATGCCGTCCAAGACGGCAAACACGGATGATTACAAACTGCGTTTCGCCTTCGATGGTGATGCCGTGCTGTTCTCCGACGAGGCCGAGCGTATCTACAAGACCCGCGGACTGGCTGAATTCACCCGCAGTGAGCGGGCGTCTGCCACTACGCCGCTCAGTGGTGGGCCCTTCAAGCCTTTCCTGGCCGCACTGCAGATGCTTCAGCGCGAATTTGGACCGGAAGACTCACCGATCCGCACCTGCCTCGTCACGGCACGCGCTGCACCGGCACATGAGCGTGTGGTAAAGACCTTGCGGGCCTGGGACATCAAGATCGACGAATCCCTCTTTCTGGGTGGGCAGGACAAGGGAGCCTTCCTGCGCGCCTATGACGCCGACGTGTTTTTCGATGACCAGCAGGGACACTGCGAATCCACTCGCGAGCATGTCGCGACTGGTCACGTGCCCTACGGCATTGCCAACCAGCAGTAAGTTGTCAGCAGGCTGCCCCCGGGGTCAGTGCCCGCTGAAGAAGATGAACTTGATGCCGAGTGCAAACAAGGCGGCGACAAGGATGCCGCGCAGCAGGTTCTCGGGCACGCGATTACCCGTGTGGGAGCCCAGGTAGATGCCGGGCAGGGAACCGCACAGCAGGCCTCCCAGCAGCATGAAATCCACCTGGTCGTTGTACAGGTAACCTACTCCACCCAAAAGTGTCAGCGGCACTGCATGCGCGATGTCAGTGCCCACGATGCGTACGGAACTCACTTTTGGCAACAGCATGAACAGCGCGGCGGCGCCGAAGGCACCGGCTCCTACCGATGACAAGGTCACGCAAATGCCGAGCAATATGCCGAGCGAGAACGTCAGCACATCGCGCTTGAAGTCGCCGTTGCTCTTTTCTGCACCGCCATTGCCATTCGAAGCGATGCGCCGCTGGATGTGGTTCTTGAACAGCACGACCACCGAGGTCAGCAGCAGCATGATGCCGAGCGTGGTAGTCAGCAGTTTTTCATACCAGGGCAGGGCATGGATGTCGGCGTCGAGCAGCCAGAAATTCAACAGCACGGTCACCGGCAGACTGCCGGCCGCCATCACCACCACGGTGCGCCACAGCACATTGCCTTTCTGGTGGTGGACGACCATGCCGCCGGCTTTGGTAAGCCCGGCGTAGAGCAGGTCAGTCCCGATCGCGACTGGCGGCGGGTAGCCCATCAACAGCAGGATGGGGGTCATCAGCGAGCCGCCACCGACTCCAGTGAGTCCTACTGCGTAACCAACCAGTCCACCCGCCAGGACGAGGGTAAGGAAATCCATCAACATCGGGTAAAGCGCTCCTGAAAGCGCGAGCAAGTGAAAGTGACGGCACTCTACCTGCGCACTCTAAGAATCCAAAGGAATATATAGCTATATTTCTATAACCAATAGTTATAATGATCGCCCTTGTCCCCGCTGCCGATCCTATGAACCTGCAACAGTTCCGTTACCTCAGCACGCTCGCCGACTGCGGCCTCAACGTGTCACGGGCGGCCGAACGGCTGCATACCTCGCAACCCGGCATCAGCAAGCAATTGGGTCTGCTGGAACGTGAACTGGGCATCGAACTGTTCCAACGCCACGGCAAGCAACTGCAGGCCCTTACCCCAGTGGGACAGACCATCCTGGAGCAGGCCCGCAGTGTGCTGCAACGGGTCGAAAGCATACGTCAGTCTGCTGCCGAGGCGCTCGATGAAAGCAAAGGTTCGCTCACCATCGCAACCACGCATACCCAATCGCGCTATCTGCTGCCCCCGGTCATCGGCCGCTTCGTGGCGCATTACCCGGATGTCGCCCTGCAGATGCAGCAGGGCACGCCGGTGCAGATCGCCCAACAGGTAGCGCGCGGCGAAGCGGACCTTGCCATCGCCACCGAAGCGCTTGAGGCCTATCCGGATCTGGTCACCATGCCGTGCTTCCGCTGGAACCGTGCTGTCCTGGTGCCCAAGGGACACCCCCTCGCAAAGACCCGGAAACTGACCTTGGAACAGGTCGCCCAGTGGCCCTTGGTGACGTACGTACACGGCTTCACCGGGCGGGCGCGGGTCGACCAGGCATTCGAGTTGCGGGGACTGCAGCCACGCATTGTCTTCACTGCTGCAGATGCAGATGTGATCAAGACCTATGTCCGTCAGGGCATGGGCGTAGGAGTGATCGCCAGCATGGCGGTAGAACCCGAGCGTGACCCTGATCTGGTCGCACTGGACGCCTCGCACCTGTTCGACTGGAGTACCACCAGCATCGCCTTCCGCCGTGAAAGCGGCCTGCGCCGCTACACGTACGATTTCATCTCGCTGTTTGCCCCCCACCTGACGCGGGAGCTGGTCGAGCGCTTTATTGCGGCCACACCAACGCAACGCGGCAAACTGCTGACTGCATTGAAGGTGCCGGATCTGTCGCTGTAACGCTGCCGCAGCGGTTGCAATGCTGCAGCATTTCCCGGGAAAATCCGTGCTCCTGCCATCCATGGAGTTTCCGCAGTGCAAATCGTCTGTCTCGATCTGGAAGGAGTCCTGATTCCCGAAGTCTGGATCAAATTCGCCGAAGCTACCGGTATTCCCGAACTGCGCGTCACCACGCGGGATATTCCCGACTATGACGTGCTGATGAAGCAGCGCCTGCGCATCCTCGATGAGCGCAAGCTGGGACTTCAGCAGATCCAGGAAGTCATCGCGACGATGGAGCCCATGGAAGGTGCGGCGGACTTCGTGGCGTGGCTGCGCCGGCAGTTCCAGGTCGTGATCCTGTCGGATACCTACTACGAATTCGTGATGCCGCTGATTGCCAAGCTCGGCCATCCAACCTTGCTGTGCCATCGGCTTGAAACCGATGCCAGTGGCCGCGTGGTGAACTACGTGCTGCGCCAGCCTGACCCTAAGCGTCAGGCCGTGAAGGCGTTACATGGCTTGAACTACAAAGTCATCGCTGCCGGGGATTCGTACAATGACACCACGATGCTGGCCGAGGCCGACGCCGGCATCCTGTTCCATGCACCCGCCAACGTCATCGCGGAATTTCCGCAGTTTCCTGCCGTGCACAGCTACGAAGACCTCAAGCAGGAAATCCTCAAGGCCAGTGCCCGCATCAGTCGCGCGTAGGTTGCAGCAGGCAGGCGAGGGAATACAGGATTGAGGCAGTGGCTCCCCACACGCGATGCTGCTGCACGTCTATCACCCAGAACTCCCTGCTGTGGCCGTCGCGCAGCAAGGACTCGCGGCGGTAACGCGCTGGCTGCAGTACTTCATGCAAGGGGCAGGTGATAATGGCGGCCACTTCGCGCGGATCGGGCCGCAATTGCGGCAAGGATGCAGCCCAACCCACCACGGGGGTGATTTCCACGCCGGACGCCACCACGACGACGGGCGGCAGTCGGCCCAACACCTCCACGCAGGCAGGATCCAGCCCGGTTTCTTCCTGTGCTTCCCGCAAGGCAGTGGCCTCCAGGCTGTCGTCGTGCACAGCTACGAGCCCCCCGGGCAGACTGATCTGGCCCGGATGCGTGGGCAGGTCGGCGCTGCGCAGAGTCAGGAAAGTCTGCAGCTGCGGTCCGGTACTGATGAGCAGCAGCACTGCGGCACGCGGCAGCGAGGATACCGCCAGCATTGGTTGTGCCGGCAGCAGCAGTGGACGCAGTGATTCCGGTGCGAGCATCACGGTTACTCGTTGCAGGTCGCAGCCCGCATTCACAGGTTATTGATGAGGATGGAAATCTTGTCCAGCGTTTCCTGGTACTCGGAAGGGCCATCGGAATCCGCGACGATGGCGCCACCGCCCCAGCAATGGATGCGATCGCCATCCTTTACCAGCGTGCGGATACAGATGTTGCTGTCCATGTCACCGCTGAAATCAATCCACGCGATTGCCCCGCAGTAGACCGAGCGCGGCATGTTCTCAAGTTCATTGATGATCTGCATCGCGCGCAGCTTTGGCGTGCCGGTGATTGAGCCCCCGGGAAAACTGGCGACCAGCAGGGCAAACACATCGCCGGCATTTTCAAGTCGTCCCTTCACCGTACTGACGAGATGATGCACATTGGTAAAGCTCTGCGTTTCGAACAGATTCTCCACACTCACCGAGCCGAAGGCGCAGACACGGCCAAGATCATTGCGCAGCAGATCGACAATCATGAGGTTCTCGGCGCGGTCCTTGGTGCTGGTTTCCAGATCGATGCGATTGGCGAGGTCCTGCGCCGGGTCCGCACTGCGCGGACGCGTACCCTTGATGGGCTGGGTCATCACTTCCTGCTTTTCGACGCGCAGGAAACGCTCCGGCGAGAAGCTCAGCACGGCTTGCGCTCCGTCTTCGAGGTACGCAGCAAAAGGCGCATTGGCACGCCCCTGCAGGCGGCGGAAGGCACTCCAGCCGTCCCCTTTGCAGGAGGCCGTGAAGCATTGCGCCAGATTGACCTGGTAGCAGTCACCGGCATGGATGTAGTCGATGATCCGGCCGAAGCGCTGCAGGTACTGCGCGGGTGTGTAGTTGGACGCAAACGGGGTTTCCAGCACAAAACCGGCGCCGCCAGGCGGCTGTGCAGGACCTGCGGCGAGGCGTTCGCGCAATGACGCTTCCTGTCCCGGCGCCAGCTCGCGCAGCACCAACCAGCTTTCCTGCTGCTGGTGATCGATCACGATGGCCCATTGATAGATGCCCACCAGCAGGTCCGGCAGGGCGATCTGGCGCTTGTCCGCACAGTCGATGCCGAGGTCGCCGTGCAGCAGTTCGTAACCGAAGTAACCAATGGTACCGCCGGTAAACGGCAGGTGACTGGCAGGATGTCCTGCCGGCAAGGGCGCTTGCAAGGGGCAGTAGCGTGCGAGCACTTCGAAAGGCGCACCGGCTTCCTGTTGCATGGTGCTACCCTGGTGCTGCGTGACTTCGGTGCAACCGGCACGGGTTCGCAGAATTGTTTCGGGATCGGCGGTAACAATGTCGAAGCGGGCGGCACGGTGTTCAGAGCTGCCACTCGACAACAGCACCGGCAAGGGCAAGGCACGGACAGCTTCGAACCAGTACTCGGCGGAATGCTCGAAGGGAAGCGAATGGACGATGGGGGCCTTGCCTGGGGACATGCTTATCTCGTTAGGGGTGACAACAACAGAAGAAGATCAAATACAGTTTGCAGGGCGGGGCAGACCGGCAATCCTGCTGGCTACCCGCGCTGGACTGCCGGGAAACAGTTTCAGCAGGTACAGGCTGTTGCCTTTCTCCGGTCCGAACGTTTTCTCAACCAGTTTCACCAGGATCCGCATCACCGGAGCGATGCCACGCCGTTGGTGGAATTCGCGCATCAGATTCAGGATTTCCCAGTGTGCATCGGTCAGGTCGATGTCCGCTTGCCGGGCAAGGGCTTGCGCCACGTCTTCGGACCAGTCGTCCAGGTGTGCCAGATTGCCATCCTTGTCCAGTTCGAGGTTATGAGTGCCTATGACCAGGGAGTTCGTCATGTTACTGCTCCTGCACCGGGCCGCTTCAGACCCAATTCACCACCTGCAAATGCTGCAGGCAGAGATCCACGAATTCCTTGTAGTCGATCACCGTGGCCACCGGCGAAATTCTGGCAGAAATACCCCGAGCTGCCAAATCCGTCGATAGCACGCAGAGCCTTGGAAGTGCTGGCGTAACCGGCGTGAAGCGCTGCAAGAAAGCCTGGTCCAATGCCAGATAAACGCCATCCTCCAGCAGCAGCAAGGTATCGCCTTCAGCCAGCACGGCCAGGCATGCAGCGAGGGGGGCAGCCTGAGCGGAGGACTTGTTCCAGGTATGCAGAGTCATCAGAAGTTGAACACGGATTTGCTGCCGGCGATCAGCTGCTGCAGTTCCTGCGCTGTGGTGGCCAACAGTTGCAAGGGCATCTCGCAATCACCGGCAGGCAGCAGTTCAGACAAGCTCAGTCCGCGTTGCTGCAGCGAGTCATTGTCGACATGAATTGTCGTGATGCCATACAGCCCGAGGGCACCCAACATCTTCGGGAGGTTCTTGCTGCCAAGGTCAGTGCCATCCTGGTCCGGCAAGAGCTGGAATACGCCATCTCCCAGCAACACCAGCCGTGCCGGCAGGTCGAAGACCGCCGTAGTCATGAGGGCATCGAGACAAGCCAGCGGTGCGCCTGAACTCCAGGGAGCATGGCTGCTGATAAACAGGATGTCACCACATTGGCTCATGGCTGCTGCACCTCATGCGGCAAAATTGAGAACACGGTCGGCCTGGACACAGGATTCGACCAACTGTCCCAGCCCGCCAATGACGAAACCGGGCAACATGGAGCTGGCCGCCAACCCGTATCGCTCAGCTTCCGATGCATCGACTACCCCGCGCTTCAGTGCCGAACTCACGCATACCACGGCATCGAGATCATGCTGCTGGACCAATGCCTGCCACGCACGCGGCAGGTGCAACTCATCCTGCGGCGGCACGATGGCGGCAGAGGCATTCAGCACGCCATCCTCGTAGAAAAACAGGCGCTGGATGGTATGCCCCGATGCCAGAACGGCGTTACAGAAGTGGTAGGCCGACAAGGCCGCCTCGGATGAGTACGGTGCTCCGCGCACCACGATCGCAAATGTGCTCATGTGTGGATTGTAGCGGTGAGATTGCAGGCATGGACAGCGCCCAAAAGAAAAACCCCACCGGAGTGGGGTTTTCCGCAGGCAGTGCAAGACTGCTCACTCGTCATTGAATACGCCGAGCAGATGCAACAGGCTGGTGAAGAGGTTGTAGATATTCAGGTACAAACTGATGGTGGCGCGGATGTAGTTGGTTTCACCGCCATTGATGATGCGGCTGGTATCGAACAGGATCAGGCCGGACATGATCATGACGACAGCAGCCGAAATGGCCAGCGAAAGTGCCGGGATTCCAAGGAAAATATTCACCAGACTGGCGACTATAGCCACGATCAGGCCGGTAATCAGGAACCCGCCCATGTAGGAAAAGTCCTTGCGCGAGCTCAGGGCATAACCGGACAGGGTCAGGAAGATGAGTGCAGTACCGCCCAGCGCCTGCATTACGATAGCGGGACCATTGGGCAAGCCGAGATAACGATTCAGCAAGGGGCCGAGAGCCGCGCCCATTACGGCGGTAAACGCGAAGATGGCAACAAGGCCCTGGCTGCTTTCTGCGGTCTTGTGCACCCAGAAAATCATGCCGAAGCCAACAAGGGACAGCACAAGAGCAGAACCGGGACCAAGGCCGATAGCCATGGAGATGCCGGCAGTAACCGCACTGCAAAGCAGCGTCATCGACAGCAGCAGGTAAGTGTTGCGCAGCACCTTGTTGGTCGCCTGCATGACGTCCTGGCTGCGTGTAACACTGAGATCGAACTGGTTCATTTCACATCACTCCTTTACTTGCTTCAAATGTTTGCTTCAGGTACTTCGGGTTTTACGAAATTGATTCGGATACTAACACCACATCTGTTTGAATGCCCGGGCAGTTCAGGTAACATGCCGGCCTCCGGAGGGGTGGCAGAGCGGTTGATTGCACCGGTCTTGAAAACCGGCGTAGGTTAATAGCCTACCGAGAGTTCGAATCTCTCCTCCTCCGCCAGTTTACCCTCACAGCCGTCAAGCTCGGCTCACTGCTGTTCACTGCGCTGGATCGCCAGCGTGAGTGCGTCGGCATCCTGCAACTCGACCAGATCCAGCAGGATCTTGCCGCTTTCAACCAGGTACGGGTCAGGCTCTTCGACTTTCTCCGCGTCTGCGCTTGCATCTTCCGCCGCGACATCCTCGTTCAGCGCATCGGCCACTGGGTCGGCTACCAACGCTTCGCCATCGGTGCCGTCGGCTTCTTCCGCGTCGAGTGCATCAATGTCAGCCAGTGGTTCCATGCCCTTGGCGAGACGGCGGGCATTCTCTGCCTGCAGCCGCCAGGCATCTTCCTCTTCACGTTCGAGAAGCAGTTTCGCCTCATTCAACGGCAACAGGTTACGGTCACGATTCTCCATAATGCGCGCAATCTGGGCGCGGATGAAGGTGAAATCAGGGTCCGTGGCAGCACGCCCTTCATAGCGGCTGAGCAACCCGGGAACGAGCTGCTTGAGATTCGCATAGGGACGATAGTAATGCGGATCGATGGTGTCCCAGGGCAGGGCAGTGGGGAGGGCGCTTTCGCCCAGGTCCTCTGCCACATCGTACAAATCCGGGAAGATGATGTCAGGCATCACGCCCTTGTGCTGCGTGCTCTCGCCGGAAATGCGATAGAACTTGGCACGCGTTATCTTCATTTGACCCTCGTCCATCGGGATGAGTTCCTGCACGGTTCCCTTGCCATACGTCTGGCTGCCGAGCACGAGACCGCGCTGGTAGTCCTGAATGGCGCCAGCGAAGATCTCGGAGGCTGAGGCACTGAGGCGGTTCACCAGCACGGCAAGGGGACCGTCATAGATAATGGCAGGGTCGTTGTCGCCCTGTACGATATTGTTGCCATCGGCATCGCGTACCTGCACGGTTATGCCGCGGTTGATGAAGAGGCCGGCCAGCGAATTGGCTTCGCTG
>JBIIWP010000178.1:0-3318 GCA_044338855.1 Pseudohongiellaceae bacterium
TCCTTCGATACGATACGTGGCGAATTGGGCTTCACCGACGGTGTCGTGGGGTTCAGCACGCCACTGGTTATCGACGGTCCTTCCAGCCGCATCAGCATCGAGGGCGAAATCAACCTGCCGCTGGAAACCATTGCCGCAGACATGCAGGTACGCATACCGCTGGGAGAGAATATTTCAATGCTGGCCGGCTTGCTCGGCGCCTGGCCCATCGCGCTGAGCACCTACATCGCCAGCAAGATCTTTGCTGCCCAGGTTGAGGATTTCACTACGATCATCTACCGGCTGGATGGTCCCTGGAGCGACCCTCAGGCGGGTTTCGAGCCTCCCGCGGAAGCATTGCTTCCAGCTACGCCCTGAGTTGGCTGCCAACATTCAGCGCCCGGGTATAATGCGCACGCCTTGCCCACCGCCAGCCCGGAAATCCCGCCATGAACATGAGTCTAGCCACCAATCTCGTATCCTGCCTGCTCGTGCTGCTGGGACTGTTGTTGCCCGGCCTGGCGGGCACCCTGATCCTCGGCACAGGTCTTTTCGCCGTGTCGGGCGCAGTCACCAACTGGCTGGCCATCCACATGCTGTTCGAGAAAGTGCCGGGCTTCTATGGTTCAGGCGTTATCCCGGCGCGTTTTGGGGAGTTCAAGGCAGGTATTCGCACGCTGGTGATGGAACAGTTCTTCAATCCGGCTAATGTCCAGCAGTTCTTCAGCATGCTGGACCAGGGCAAGCCGGGCAGCACCGTACTGGATGGTGTCATCGCCAAGGTCGATTTCAACGCGGCCTTCGACGGACTCGTGGACGTGATCATGAAATCATCCTTTGGCGGCATGCTGGGGATGCTTGGTGGCGTGAATGCGCTGAAGCCCTTGCGTGATCCATTCGTCGCCAGGATGCAGGAGTTCCTGCACAAGGTGGGCGAGGACGGCGAGGTGCTGGGCCAGCTTGGCGCCCACAACAGCGCAGCACTGTTGCAGCGTGTCGAGGCCATCGTCGACAAGCGCCTCGAGGAGCTCACGCCGCAACTGGTCCGGGACATCATCCAGAAGATGATCCGCCAGCACTTGGGGTGGCTGGTGGTCTGGGGCGGCGTTGTGGGAGGTCTGATGGGTCTGCTGGTTGAACTGGTAGCCCTGCTTTGACAAGGGATAAGCAATTGATCCGTCCCGTCATGATCAGCGTATGCAAAATTGTGACTTGGCATTCTAATTAGGTGTCGTGTGGCACATCAGCCGGGTGCCGCTTGCCACATTTTCGGGGAATGCGATTTTCCAGCCGCATTTCCTCATTTTCAGGTTGGACGATGGGTGCCGTATTGTATAGACTGCGCACCCTTTCAAATACGATGAGGTTAGTTCGCACTTATGGCCAGACCAGTTGAATTCGATTATGACCTGGTGCTCGAGAACGCCACGGAGCAGTTCTGGAAGGAAGGATTCGAGGCCAGCTCGGTACAGAAGCTCCTTGATGCCACCGGGATCAACCGCGGAACCTTGTATAATTCCTTCGGTGACAAGGACACCTTCTTCAAGCTCTGCCTGGACCGTTACAACGGCATGCTGCAGGATGTGATCGTCTGCACCCTTGGCAACAAGGACAGCAAGGCAGACAAGGCGCTCGCGGCTTTTTTTGACGCAGCCGTCACTGCAGCTCCCAAGCAGCGTACGCTTGGCTGTCTGCTGGTGAATTCCGTGTGCGAAAGCATCATGTGGAACAAGGACATCCAGTCGATCCTGAAGGACTCAATGAACCATATCCGCAAGGCCTTGCTGGCGCGCACCCGCGAGCTTGAAAAGGGTCGGGCACTTGCCAAAGGTCTCAACGCCGACAAGGCTGCCGACCTGCTGCTGAACCTATACGTGGCCATCAAGGTGGCTGCCCGCACGGGCAGGGCGCCCAAGCAACTGGCCGAGCAGGTCAGTTTCACCCTCGCCTCGTTGCAGAAGTAATCCGGCCCGCCAGGCAGTGCAGCCTCGCAACTGCGCTGCCACAGGCACTCTTGTCGCCTGCTGCAGGTGGCTGTTGTACAGGCAAATTATGCTGCTATACTCGCCCGGCACTACGGAATTCGGCTTTGCCCGTAATTCCAAGGTCAAACTCAAAGAAAATCAGTAGGTTGGCATTGAGCCGGACCGCCGGTCTACAATGCGCGCCAGCCCCTGCCGGGCCGATTTTCCCCCCTTTTCAGAGACAGGTTTCCCGCACCGGAACCGCCAGAGGATGCAAGAAATGAAGACCGTAGGTAGCTCAGTACTGAAACGCAAGAAGGACGAGTCGAACATTGACCTTACCCCGATGCTGGACGTGGTGTTCATTCTGCTTATCTTCTTCGTTGTTACCGCGAGCTTCCTGAAAGAATCGGCTATCGACGTCCGCGGCCAGGACCCCAACAACAACCCGCCGCCGCCGTCTGAAGACACCCCCCAAAACATCCTGATCGAAATCGACAACCGCGACATCGTGTTCTTCAACCAGGAGCGCGTTGACATCAGCGCCCTGCGCGCCCGCGTGGCTTCGCACCGTGCGGAAAACCCGGCGGCTTCCGTGATGGTCCGCCCCGGCCCGAACTCCACGGCCGAAACACTGGTATCTGCCATGAACGCTTCCCGCGCCGCTGGAGCCACGTCGATCACCGTTACCGAATAAACCCGGGCACCCACGGCACAAGTTCGCTCTCACAGCCCGGCATGTCCGGGCTGTGTCACATCTGAAGTGCTAGAATCTGCACACCATCACTTTTGGAGTCCGCTGCATGGAACTGGTAATACTCGTCATCGTCATCGCCTTGTTCCAGTACATCTGGTTCTCTGCGCGCGTAGGCATGGGGCGCGTCAAGTATGGCGTCAAGGCACCCGCGATCAGCGGCCATCCCGTGTTTGAACGCCTGTATCGCGTGCAGTTGAACACAATCGAGCAGCTGGTGCTGTTCCTGCCGGCGATGCTGGCGTTCTCGTGGCTGGGTGATCAGCGCGGTTGGCCTGGTTCGGAAATCGCAGCTGCACTTGGCGTGGTGTGGATCATCGGCCGTGCCTTGTATGCACGCAGCTATGTGAAGGATCCAGAGGCGCGCGGCCCCGGCTTCATGCTGACTTTCCTTCCCAGCGTCCTGTTGCTGCTGGGCAGCCTGTTGCTCGTACTGCTGGCCGCGCTGTGATCGTGCGCCTGTATTCTGGACTTGCATTGTGTGTCCTCGCGCTGTGCAGTTTTGCACTGACAGCCCAGGATGCTGTGCCGGTGCAGCAGGTCGAGGTGGTCGCAAGCTATCCGCATGATCCCGAGGCGTTCACGCAGGGATTGGTGTTCCACGATGGCTTTCTGTACGAG
>JBIIWP010000024.1:0-33377 GCA_044338855.1 Pseudohongiellaceae bacterium
TTCCGGCGCTGGAAGCCGTGTTCACCAAGCAAGGTGAGGAGATTGCCTGCGTGATCGTCGAGCCAGTGGCAGGCAACATGAATCTGGTACCGCCAGCACCGGGCTTCCTGCAGGCACTGCGTAGCGTTACCGAAAAGCATGGCTCGCTGCTGATCTTCGACGAAGTAATGACTGGCTTTCGTGTTGCTCTTGGCGGTGCTCAGGAGCTGTACGGCATCAAGCCCGACCTTACTACACTGGGCAAGATCATTGGTGGCGGCCTTCCGGTGGGCGCTTTTGGCGGCCGCAAGGACATCATGCAGATGTTGGCGCCACTCGGGCCCGTGTACCAGGCCGGCACGCTGTCGGGCAACCCGCTCGCCGTCACGGCGGGACTGGTGGTGTTGGACGCGATCTCACAACCCGGCTTTCATCAGCGCCTCACCGAGCGTACGGCGCAACTCATGGCCGGCCTGCAAGCGCGTGCAGACAAGGCAGGTATCCCCTTTACCACCACGCAAGTGGGCGGCATGTTCGGCTGTTACTTCACCGAACAGCCGAAAATCCGTACCTTTGCAGATGTGATGACGAGTAACGTGGAGCGCTTCCGCAAGTATTTCCACCTGATGCTGCAGCAGGGTGTGTATCTGGCACCCTCCGCCTTCGAGGCCGGCTTCGTATCTGCCATGCATGGCGAACACGAGATCGCGCTCACACTGGCCGCAGCAGAAAAAGCATTTGCCTCCCTCTAGAAAAACAACCCAAAGACCTCAGAAAGGGGAACCCATGAAAAAGAAATACCACGTCTACGGTATCGGCAACGCGCTGGTCGACAAGGAGTTTGAAGTCAGTGACGACTTCTTCGCGCATGAAAACATCCAGAAGGGCCTGATGACGCTGGTGGATGGGGAATCACAGGACACCCTGCTGCAGCGCCTGATGCAGCGCTTTGGCCTGAAGAAGCGTGCCGGTGGCGGTTCGGCCGCAAACACCATGTATGCGATCTCCCAGTTCGGCGGCAACACCTATTACAGCTGCAAAGTGGCCAGTGACGAGTTCGGTGACTTTTACGTGCAGGAACTGGGGGACCACAACATCCATACCAACCTCGGCAATGATGCGCGCGACTACGGCACCACCGGCAAATGCCTGGTGATGGTCAGCCCCGATGCTGAACGCACGATGCTGACCTACCTGGGCATCTCCGAAAAGCTGTCGCCCGCAGATCTTGATCCTGAAGCCATCATGAATTCGCAGTACGTGTATCTGGAAGGCTATCTCGTCACCTCGCCGACTGGTCGCCAAGCCTGTGTCGAGGCCCGCAAAATCGCTGAAGCCAATGGCGTGAAGACCTCACTGACCCTGTCCGATCCCGCCATGGTGCAGTTTTTCCGCGGGGGTCTCGAAGAAATGCTGGGTGACGGCGTGGACTTGCTGTTTGCCAACGATGTGGAAGCCAAGGCCTGGACCGGTCAGGACGACATCGAGGCCGCCATTCGCGGGCTTGGGGCCATCTCAAAGACTGCCGTAGTCACCCTGGGCTCCGAGGGCGCTGCCGTATTCAGCAACGGTACGCTTACCCGCATCGCACCGACGCCTGCCAAGGCCATCGATACCAACGGTGCGGGTGACATGTTTGCGGGCGCCTTCCTGTACGCACTTACCCATGGCTACGACCATGCCGCGGCCGGCCGCCTGGCTAGTGCTGCAGCAGCGACTACCGTGAGCCATTTCGGTCCGCGCCTGAACACACCGCAGCACAAGGACATCCTGCAAAAAGTCTTTGGCTGAGCCGGATCCAGAGACAAAAAAAGCCTGCTACATGCAGGCTTTTTTGTCTGGCTTTGGTCAGGAAGCCCCGGCTGAAGTTCAGACCATAGCCTTGTCGCTATCGGTCACTTCCTTCATGCTCAGGCTCACCTTGCCACGGTCGTCGATCTTCAGCACTTTGACGAATATCTCCTGGCCTTCCTTCAGGTGGTCGCCGACTTTCTCGACACGCTCCTGGGTGATCTGCGAGATGTGCACGAGGCCATCCTTGCCGGGCAGAATGGTAACGAAGGCGCCGAAGTCCACGATCTTGCTGACTTTGCCAAGGTAGGTCCTGCCAATCTCGGCTTCCGCCGTGATGGCCAGCACCATGTCCAGGGCCTTGTCACGTGAGGTAGCGTCTTCGCCATAGATGCGCACGTTGCCGTCATCGTCGATGTCGATCGAAGCACCGGTCTGCTCGGTAATACCACGAATGGTAACGCCGCCTTTGCCGATCACGTCGCGGATCTTGTCCGTATGGATCTTGATGGTGGCCATGCTCGGAGCATTCTCGGAGATCGTGTCGCGTGACGTCGACAGTACCTTGTTCATTTCACCGAGGATGTGCAGACGTGCCTTGTGCGCGGACTCCAGCGCAGTTTCCATGATTTCTTCGGTGATACCCTGGATCTTGATGTCCATCTGCAGGGCGGTGACGCCTTTGGCAGAACCGGCTACCTTGAAGTCCATATCGCCGAGATGATCTTCATCACCCAGGATATCGGTAAGCACGGCAAAGCCGTTGGCTTCCTTGATCAGACCCATGGCGATACCGGCAACCGGCGCCTTGAGGGGCACACCAGCATCCATCAGGGCGAGCGAGGTTCCGCATACGCTGGCCATGGAACTGGAACCGTTGGACTCGGTGATTTCCGATACCACGCGAATGGCGTAGGGGAAGCTTGCTTCGGAGGGCAGCACTGCGGCAACACCGCGACGTGCCAGGCGGCCGTGCCCGACTTCGCGACGCTTCGGACCTGCCATGCGGCCGGTTTCACCGACGCTGAAGGGCGGAAAGTTGTAATGCAGCATGAAAGGATCTTTCTTCACACCGGACAAATCCTCGATCACCTGTGCATCGCGCACCGCGCCCAGGGTTGCAACGACCAACGCCTGCGTTTCACCACGTGTGAACAACGCGGACCCATGGGTCCTGCCCAACACGCCCACTTCGATCACGATGGGACGCACGGTGTGGTTGTCGCGACCATCGATGCGCGGGTGACCAGCAATGATGCGGCTGCGCACGATCTTCTTCTCAAGCGAGGAGAACAGACCCTGTACTTCCTGTGCGGTAACCGGGGACTCCGGGTTGTCGCTGGCAAAGCGGGCGATTGCTTCCTTGAGCACCGCGCTCAGCTTGTCCTGACGCTGCATCTTGTCGGACACCTGATAAGCCGCACCGATGTGCTCGCCAAAGGTATCTGCGATTGCCTGCTGCAGAGTTTCGTTCTTGACGGCAGCAGTCCACTGCCAGGTTGGCTTGCCGGCCATGGCCTTGAACTCGTTGACGGCTTTCACAACGGCCTGCATCTCTACGTGACCGAACAGCACGGCACCCAGCATGAGGTCTTCGTTGAGTTCCTTGGCTTCGGATTCCACCATCAACACGGCGGACTCGGTGCCGGCCACAACCATGTCGAGGTCCGACTGCGCCAGCTTGGAGTAGCTGGGGTTCAGGATGTAGCCATCGGTATCGTTGTAGCCCACGCGTGCAGCACCAATCGGACCCGAGAACGGGATGCCCGAGATGGCCAGCGCAGCCGAGGTGCCGATCATCGCCGCGATATCGGGATCCACGTCCTTGACAGACGACAGGACGGTGCAGACAACCTGCACTTCGTTCATGAAGCCTTTGGGGAACAGCGGGCGGATCGGGCGATCGATGAGGCGGGACGTAAGTGTTTCTTTTTCGGTAGGACGACCTTCGCGCTTGAAGAAGCCACCGGGGATCTTGCCGGCTGCATAGGTCTTTTCCTGGTAATCAACCGTCAGCGGGAAGAACTCCTGGCTGGGGTTTGCGGTTTTTTTGCCGACAACAGTGACGAGGACTACCGTACCACCGATGGTGACCAGCACGGCGCCGGTTGCCTGTCGTGCGATTCTGCCTGTTTCGAGTACTACTGCGTCATTACCGTATTTGAATTCTTTCTTGATGGGATTCAGCATTATTCTCTTTTTCCTAAACGTATGAGCCAGGCCAGCCCCACGCTGGCCTGGAGGGGATATGCTACTTAGCGACGCAGACCCAGTCTCTGGATCAGGCTGGTGTAGCGGTTAAGGTCGCGTCGTTTCAGGTAATCCAGCAGTTTCCTGCGGGTGTTTACCATGCGGATGAGGCCGCGACGGGAATGATGGTCGTGCTCGTGGGCCTTGAAATGATCCTGCAACTGGTTGATGTTGTGGGTCAGCAAGGCTACCTGGACTTCGGGGGAGCCAGTGTCACCTTCTGCAAGGGCGTATTCACTGACGATTTCTGCTTTCTGCTCTGCGTTCAAAGCCATGTTATTTCTCCAAATATGCGTTGAATGAAGAAATCCTTCTCAACCAGCGCGACCATGCATATTTATAGTCGTCTGGAGTCATCCCTGCCCACGGCACCGGGTCTTCCGACACCAAGGGGCGCGCATGGTAACACAGAGCACCGGCAGCTGGCTCGACTTTGCATGCCCGGGGCTGGATGATGTACTAGAATCGGCTCGTTCCCTGCGGGGCCTGCGTCCACCTGAACGGAAAAAGCAATGAAATTCAAGTTCAAAGGCCACACCCTGGCAGTGATTTTCACCTCCCTGCTGACCTTGGCCGCTGCGGGCACCCAGGCTCAGACCTCGCTGGCACCTCCGCACGCCCCGCTGATCGATGGACTGCCCGTGCCGGTGGTGGCCCACCCTGACCAGTTGTCGCTACTGGCAAACGCCAGCCCGCAGCTGGCAGCCAACAAACAGCTGGTGTTCGACATGTACCGCACGGTCTTCGTGGCAGGCCAAGCGGATGCCATCGACCGCTACTTCAGTCCTGGTTTCCAGGAGCACAGCCAGATACGGCTCAATGGCCTCGACGCACTGAGAGCCCGGGTTGGCGCCGCGGTACCCCGATTGGACTCCGTCCCTCCCGCCCTGCCTGACCTGGTGACGCTAATCGCTGAAGGGGACTACGTGGCACTGGCCCAGGTCAGCCACTATGCCGAGCCTGACGGATCCGGCGACACTTATACGTCGACCCGATTCGATCTCTACCGTATCCAGGACGGACTCATTGCAGAACATTGGGACAGTGCACAGTTGCGCCCGGGTCTGGGTCTCCCCACATCCGACCAGGGAGGCCCCTTGCCGGTCGTGGGTGTGCAGGGTCTTGCCCAGCACGCCATGCTGGCCCATGCGGATGCCCAGGTCTTTGCCAACAAGCGCCTTGCTTACGACCTTTGGCGTCATTTGCCGGAGGCTGGTCGCGAGGAACTGGCAGAGCTGTACCTCGACCCGATTTACATCCAGCACAACCCGAATGCCGCCACAGGCCGCGAGGGTGTAAAACAGTACTTTTCCCAACGCCCGGATTCCTCGATCGATACCTGGCTGGAGGATCCGCTCGTCGCCATCGTTGCCGAAGGCGATCTGGTGTTGCAGGTACTGCAGGAAGAACGCCCCCATCCCGATACCGGAGAGACGTATTACGTCGCCTGGTTCGACCTGTTCCGCGTGCAGGGTAACCGCCTGATCGAGCACTGGGACACTGCGTCGAAGGGTGAACTGCCGGTCGCGATGCAGCAGGCCCGCTGATACCAGGAACCCGGCACGCGGATCATTACCTCACGCCATCAGCGCCAGTATCTCTTCGGTCTTGCGGCGCATCAGTGCTTCATCGCCGCGCGACTCCACATTCAAGCGGATCACGGGCTCGGTGTTGGACATACGCAGATTGAAGCGCCACTGGGCAAAGCTGACACTCACGCCATCGGTATGATCGATGTCCAGTGCTTCCTTCTCGTAATGTTTCAGCACACGCTCAATCACGACCTTGGCATCGCTGACGGTTCGATTGATCTCGCCACTGGCGGGGAAGCGTGCGATGCACTCTTCCACCAGACGTGACAGCGGCTTGCCCGAACTGCTGATCAGCTCCAGCACCAGCAGCCATGGCACCATGCCGCTGTCGCAGTAGAAAAAGTCACGGAAATAATGGTGCGCGCTCATCTCGCCGCCGTAGATGGCGTCTTCCTTGCGCATCACTTCCTTGATGAAGGCATGACCGGACTTGCACTGCACGGCCTCGCCGCCGAATTCTTCCACGATTGCCAGCGTGTTCCACACGAGGCGCGGATCGTGCACGATCTTGCTGCCGGGATTTTTCTTCAGAAAGGCTTCGGCCAACAGCCCTACGATGTAGTAACCCTCGATGAAGTTGCCCTTCTCGTCGAAGAAGAAGCAGCGATCGAAGTCGCCGTCCCAGGCCAAAGCCAGATCGCAACCAGCTGCAAGCAAGGCTTGCTTGGTCGGTTCGCGATTTTCTTCCAGCAGGGGATTCGGCACGCCATTCGGGAAGTTGCCGTCAGGCGTGTGGTGCATCTTGACGAAAGTACAGGGCAGGTGCGGCTCCAGCAGGTCAACCACATGCCCGGCACCGCCATTGCCGGGATTGCTCAGCACCTTGAGCGGCTTCAGCGCCTTGACATCAATGTACGACAACAGGTGATCGATGTAGGCCGGCTTGGTATCCACCGTGGTGACGGCACCTTTATGTGCAGACAAAGCAA
Source organism: Pseudohongiellaceae bacterium (assembly GCA_044338855.1). Taxonomy (GTDB): domain Bacteria; phylum Pseudomonadota; class Gammaproteobacteria; order Pseudomonadales; family Pseudohongiellaceae; genus CAILUG01. Next base: position 6,542 of record JBIIWP010000024.1, read on the forward strand.
ACACATTACGCTCTGCCAGCAATTTGATGTCTTGCAGCCCGGTATCGGCACTGATCGGCTTGCTGTCCTCGCGCACGAACTTCATGCCGTTGTAGTCCTTGGGGTTGTGGCTCGCCGTCACGGCGATACCGCCATCCACCTTGAGATGACTCGTGGCGAAATAGATTTCCTCCGTGCCGCACAGGCCGATGTCGCAGACATCAACACCCGAGTCAGTCAGGCCACGGGTCAAGGCATCGCAAATGCCGCGACTGCTGAGCCGGATGTCATGCCCCACCACGACCTTGCGTGGCTTGAGGAACGCGGCGTAGGCGCGCCCGATGCGGTAAGCAATATCCTCGTTGAGCTGATCCGGAATGCGGCCACGGACATCATAGGCCTTGAAGCAGGTAAAGTTATCCACGGCGACCTCGTTCTTGGATGAAGCAGACTGTTCAGCATTTGCGCCAGGCGATTATTCCTCGCGATACACATTCTCGTAGAAGAAGCGTGAAGCTTCCATGAAACCACCCACGCTGCCGCAGTCGAAGCGGCGGCCGCGGAAACGATACCCCAGCACGCGACCCTGTTTCGCCTGCGTCAACAATGCATCCGTGATCTGGACTTCGTTGTTGCGCCCCGGCGGCGTGTTGCGCAGGATGGAGAAGATATCCGGCGTGAGGATGTAGCGTCCGATGATGGCGAGGTTACTGGGCGCTTCCTCGGGCTTGGGCTTTTCCACCATGTCCGTGATGCGGATGATACCTGGCGCAATCTCGTCGCCGGCAATCACGCCGTACTTGTTGGTTTCGTTCTTTGGCACTTCTTCGATGGCCACGATGGAGCAGCGGTAATATTTGTACAGATCCACCATTTGCGACAGCACCCCTTTGTCTGGCGAATGACAGAGATCGTCCGCCAGCAGGACGGCAAATGGCTGGTCGCCGATGAGCGTCTCGCCGGTAAGAATGGCATGACCAAGGCCCTTCATCTCGATCTGGCGCGTGTAGGAGAACACAGCATCGTTCATGATGCGGCGAATTTCCTGCAGATAGCCTTCCTTGTCGCTGCCGGCAATTTGGTGCTCAAGTTCGTAATTGATGTCGAAGTGGTCTTCGATGGCACGCTTGCCGCGTCCTGTCACGATGGCCATGCCGCTGAGACCGGCATCCATGGCTTCTTCCACGCCATACTGGATAAGCGGCTTGTTTACGACTGGCAGCATCTCCTTGGGCATGGCTTTGGTGGCCGGCAGGAAGCGCGTACCGTAACCGGCTGCGGGGAAAAGGCATTTCTTGATGGGCGAGTCACTCATGGAGCACTTATTCCTTGGTTCGGCCATAGACATCCTCGAAGCGGACGATGTCGTCCTCGCCGAGGTAACTGCCACACTGTACTTCGATCAAGCTTACATCGACTGCCGTGCGATTTTCGAGGCGGTGGCGCACCCCTAAGGGGATAAAGGTGGATTCGTTTTCCAGCAGTTCAAATACGTCATCACCGCGCGTCACGGTGGCGACACCCTGCACAACAATCCAGTGTTCGGCACGCTTGTGATGCAACTGCAGCGACAGGGCCGCACCGGGTTTCACTACGATGCGCTTCACCTGGAAGCCGTCGGCCTGCGCCAGGCCCTCATAGGAGCCCCAGGGGCGGAATACCTTGCGGTGGAGCACGGCTTCGCTGCGACCCTGACGATTCAGGCGCTGGACGATTTCCTTCACTTCCTGCACACGCGCCTTGTTCGCCACCAGTACCGCATCGGCAGTTTCGACCACTACGGCATTGTCCATGCCTACCAGTGCCACCAGGCGTGATTCTGCCTGCACAAAGGAGTTGCAGGAATCCTGGAACAGCACATCGCCATACGCCACATTGTTCTGTTCGTCGAAGGGCCCCTGCTCCCACACGGCGGACCAGGCGCCAAGATCGGTCCAGCCGGCGTCCAGGGGCACCACCACGGCGTGGGCGGTACGCTCCATCACGGCATAGTCGATTGAAATGGCCGGGGCTTGCATGAAATCGTCGATGGGGATGCGGCGAAAATCCAGATCGGCGGATGCCGCCTGCCAGGCTGCCGTGCAGTGCTGCAGGATCAACGGCTCATGCCTGCCGAGTTCATCCAGGAATATCTGCGGCCTGAACATGAACATGCCGCTGTTCCAGTAATACTCGCCACTGTCCACGTAGCCCTGCGCCGTGGACCGGTCGGGCTTCTCCACGAAACGCTGCACGGCAAAGCCGGCAGCTGACGTCGCTCCGAGCCCCCCTCCACGCTGGATATAGCCGTAGCCCGTCTCGGCGCGCGTAGGCACGATGCCGAAGGTAACAAGGGCAGCCCCCGTGCTGTGTGGCATGCCTGCCGCGATGGCGGCATGGAATATGTCCACTTGTGGAATCAGATGATCCGCCGCCAGCACCAGCAGATTTGCGCCAGCGACACCATTGCGCTCCAGTGCACACAGCGCGGCCAAGGCCACGGCGGGCGCGGTGTTGCGCCCGGCAGGCTCCAGGATGATGTCTGCGGTATCGATGCCGATTTCACGCAGTTGCTCAGCCACCAGGAAGCGGTGGGCTTCGTTGCAAACCACCACCGGAGCCGCCACGCCGGGAAAACCCTGCAGGCGCAGCAGGCTCTGTTGAAACAGCGAGTGGGAACCAGCAAAAGTGAGAAATTGCTTGGGCTTGGCTTCGCGGGAGGCTGGCCACAAGCGCGAGCCAACACCTCCAGCCATGATGACAGGGATCAGCATGCGTGCAGGGTACCCCTGCCATTCGGTCTTGCAACTTTCATACTGCGCCAAACTCCGTGTGCCAGCAGACCATGAGGCCTTAGATTATAGCCACCTGGCGGTCGAAAATATTAGGGCTTCATGCATGTTCTCCCTATATAATGCGCCTTTTTTTAAAGAGCTGCTCTCCTTGCGGCCGGTGCAGGTACATGAGTTTCGAGTTCGTCCCCCAGAGCAGTTATACACGTGAAGAATTGTTGGGCTGTGGCCATGGCCGGATGTTCGGCCCAGGTAACGCGCGCCTGCCGATCGGCAACATGCTGATGGTGGATCGCATTGTCGACATCAGTGCTACTGGCGGCAGTGAAGGCAAGGGCCGCATCCTCGCGGAACTGGACATCAATCCCGCTCTCTGGTTCTTCGCCTGCCATTTCGAAAGCGATCCGGTGATGCCCGGCTGCCTTGGACTGGATGCCATGTGGCAGCTCGTCGGGTTTTACCTGGGCTGGCGCGGCAATCCCGGCAAGGGCCGTGCGTTGGGCTGTGGCGAAGTGAAATTCACCGGCGAGATCCTGCCCACCAACAAGAAGGTGGTCTACGAGCTCGAAATCAAGCGCCTGATCGAGCGCAAACTCATCATGGGCATTGCGGATGGTACGGTTTCGGTTGATGGCAAGGTTATCTATACTGCCAAAGGCCTGAAAGTAGGCCTGTTCCAGCCCAACGAAACCATCGGCTGAAACCGCTCTCCAAGAGGTTGAATCTATGCGTCGCGTAGTAGTTACCGGTATGGGCATCGTCTCCTGTATCGGAACCGACAAAGACACTGTTCTCGAATCCCTGAAACTCGGCCGCAGCGGCATCGTCTACCGCCCGGAATACGAGGAACGCGGCATGCGCAGCCATGTAGCTGGCGCCGTTGAGATGGATTTCAGCCAGCACATCGACCGCAAGGACCTGCGCTTCATGGGTGCAGCGGCTGCTTATGGCCACATCGCCATGCAGCAGGCCATCAAGGACGCCGGGTTGGAAGAGAGCGAAGTTTCCAACATTCGCAGTGGAATCATCATGGGTGCCGGCGGGTCCTCTACCGAGGACCAGGTGGAGACTGCCGACATCCTGCGCGAGAAAGGCCTCAAGCGCATCGGGCCCTACCGTGTCACGCGCACCATGGGCAGCACCGTGTCAGCGTGTCTGGCCACGTCATTCCGCATCAAGGGTATCAACTACTCGATTTCGTCGGCCTGCGCCACCAGCGCGCACTGCATCGGCAACGCCATGGAACTGATCCAGCTCGGCAAGCAGGACCTGGTCTTCGCCGGCGGCGGTGAAGCCGAACACTGGACCCTCAGCTGCATGTTCGACGCCATGGGCGCGCTCAGCACCAAATACAATGCAACCCCCGCAAAAGCATCGCGCGCCTATGACGCCGATCGCGATGGCTTTGTGATCGCCGGTGGCGGCGGCGTGCTGGTCATTGAAGCACTCGACCACGCTCTGGCCCGTGGCGCGAAAATTTATGCGGAACTGACCGGTTACGGCGCCACCTCCGACGGCGCCGACATGGTCGCACCGTCTGGTGAAGGTGCCACGCGCTGCATGCAGATGGCCATGGCCACCATGCGGCGTCCGATCGACTACATCAACACGCACGGCACCAGCACACCAGTCGGCGATGTGAAGGAGATCGAAGCGATCCGTGCCACTTTCGCCGGCAAGACCATACCGCCGATCAGCTCCACCAAGTCGCTGACCGGTCATTCGCTGGGCGCGACCGGCGTGCAGGAAGCCATCTACAGCATCCTGATGCTGCAGAACGATTTCATCACCGCTTCGGCCAACATCGAGAATCTCGATCCCGAGGTAGCTGACATGCCCATCGTACGCGAGCGCCTCGACAACCAGCGCCTTGATGCCGTCATGTCGAACAGCTTCGGCTTCGGCGGCACCAACGCAACACTGGCGTTCGAACGCTACGAAGGCTGAGGCGAGGCGGGCCAATGACTTCCCGCCTCTGTTTCATCCCGCTGCTGCTGGTCAGCCACATTCTCCTGGCACAGGAGCAGTCCGTCCTGGAGGGCATGCCGCAAGCGGGCGGCCTGCAGTCCAGTCGTCCCGCCCTGCTCACCAGCAACCCGGTCAATCAGGTGCTGCCTGCCGACAGCGCCTTCCAGCTGCAGACTTTCCCGACGTCATCGAACAGCGTGTTGCTGCACTGGGACATCCAGCCCGGCTACTACCTGTATCGCAAGAGCATCAAGCTGACGGACACCACAGACCAGGAGCTTGCACTCACCCTGCCGCCAGCGCTTGAGATTACAGACGAGTACTTCGGGATCGTAGAGGTTTACTACGAGAACCTCGATATTGAAGTTGCAGTTGCGTCCCCCGACAGCAAAGTGCAACTGCTGCTGGAATACCAGGGTTGCGCGGAAGCTCTTTACTGCTATCCCCCGCAGCACAAGCAGCTCGACCTGACGCTCCCCTAGTCTTTCTCGATCGTATAGCTGATATCCACGCTCTGGCTGATGCCGCTGCGAACTTCCAGTTTCAGTCGCTCGCTCAGGCTGTAGTCGATACTCAATACGGCCTGCCGGTCGAATATGCCGATCTCGTAGCGCATCAGCAGGTCCGGCGTAATGTATTTCCCCAGACCCAGCGAACTTTGCAGGTAGGTATCTCCGCTATTGATCGCCACGCTGTCGAGCCCGAGCCTGTTGCCGATCATCGAGGTCAGCCCCTCGCCGCGCTCAATGCCAAAACCGGCCACAGCGGAGAGCAACGCATTACCGTCGCTGTCATTCATGTTGTTGAAGGACTTGCCCGTGACAAGCATGGCGAGAATCTCGTTGTCGGGCAATGTCGGCGTGGAGTAAGGACGACTCTCGATCTTGCCGAGTGTGCCGCTGATCAGCATGCCGACCTCTGCGTTGCGGGTTTCACGGAAAGCACGTACATCAAGCACCGGGTTCAGCGGATTGCCATAAAACAGCAGCCGACCGTCCCGCACCGCGAGCTCCTGGTTATAGATACGGTAGGTTCCTTCCGGAATACCCAGTTCGCCATAGGCCAGCAACGGCCGTCCTGCCTCCTGCGCCAGCCGTAACTCGCCATTCAGTGCGACGTCGAGACCGAAGCCACTTACGCGCACGCCCTCCCCCAGCTTGAGGTCCAGCCCGGCGTTGAAGGGCAGCGCGCGCTGCTGTTCAGCCACGAGTGCCTCGGGGTCAGACTGCAGCACCACGGCATCGCGTGACACGTCGACACCGCCCTCGGCTACATCCGCCACGACGCTTTCCAGATTCAGGGATGCCGTAGGAAGTTCGACACTGCCCTGCAATTCCAGCATGTCTCCGGTAAAGCGCAGATCCAATGCGGGTGAAATGGTGGCAGCCGCCGCTGGTGTATTGATCAAGGTAAAGTCGCTGCCCTCCAGGCGTGCCGAGAACTCACGATCGGCGGCGAAGGGGCGCTGCATACTTGCCTGCAATACCAGCTCTCCGGCGCCGGACACCCCACTGGCCCGCAGGACAAGGGCCTCATTGCTGCTGCGCAGGGTGGCGCCAAAATCCCGCACATCAATTCCAAGTGCCGGCAAGATGAAGGCACCCTCGCTCACTGTAACGTCTGCATCAAGCTCCGGAGCGGAGAGGGTACCGGCGAGAGTTGCCTCGCCCTGCAGGCGCCCGGCAGGCTGCTGCAAACCCGGTACAAGGGTTTCAAGAAACGCGAGATCAGCAAAGGCAAGGCGCAAGATGCCACCCAGGCGCGCATCAGGATCGAGTGTCACATCCGCACCCAGAGTGCCCTGAAGTGCTGCCTCGCTGCCTTCGGCGTCAGCGTCCTGCATCTGCGCAATGGCTACGTCAGCCGTGGCGCGCCAAACGCCATCAGCCAGAGCCAGGCGCAGAGGCTCGGCTACAACCGCGTAATGCTGCGCATCCCCGGCGAGTTCCTCGTCCGGGTCCGGCGCCTGGGTGAACTGCAGTTCCAGATCGCGAGTGCTCAACTCGGCCTGCACGGCAGTGGGAGGCCAGGTGCGCAGACCGGCGATGTTCGCGGTGAGTGCGGCACTGCCCCGCACGGCAAGGCCCGCCGGAAGATCCAGACCCCATGTAGTCTGCAGGTCTTGCAGCGCCTCTGGCTTGCCTGTCGCAGCAGCGCCGCGATTGAGCCAGGACAGCGGCAGGTCGCGGATGTCGACTTGTGCACCAAACCCATCGGCCGCAGAGCCCTGGAGCGAGAGACACAAGGATGTTAGCGAACCCGACCAGCAGTGCTCATCTACCCGCAGCGCCGCATCCTCCAAGCCAATACCGAAGGGTGCATCCAGCGTCCAGGCACCAAATGGCGAATCGATTCCGGCTTGGGCGACGCCACCCTGCCACATCGATTCCTGCAGGGTTCCCGACAGGGCAAGGGTCAATGAGGCGTCCAAGCCGTTCAACTGCAGACTCAACTCATGGGCAGCGGGACTACCGTTCAGTCTCGCGCTGGCCGTGTCGATCAGCGTTGTGGATGTGCCCGCGCGTTGCAACCCAAGGCCGGAGAATTGCAGGCTCAGCGCATTGTCAGCGCCCGCAGTGGTCGCTTCGAGTTGTAACTCGCGCAGAGCAAGATGAAGATCAGCCTGCGTAAACGCAAGTGCGCTACCCGCAAGTCTGCCGGTAAACAGCGGGACATCGACACTGCCGGCCACGGCACCGCTGCCCGACACCTGTCCGGCAAGCGCTTCATGCAATTGCGCCAGCGCCGGTGCATCAAGCGTCCATGCCAGGTCCAGTGTCGGCTGGAGTGCGCCTTGTATCTGCAATTGGTTATCAGCACTGCGCAGGTCCAGTGCCAGGGATTGCACGGTGGAATCCAGCAACAGCAGCTCGGCGTCCAGCGCCAGTGGATGGCCATTGAGTTGCCCTTGCAACGGTCCGACCAACAGATCTCCGGACACGCCATCAGCCTGCAGGGACAGTGCCGCACTGCCACTGCCCTGCACCGCCGCCAGGCGCGCAGCCTCAAACACCCTGTCCAGTCGCGCGAGTTCCCATTGCAGATTCAGGGTGCGTGCGGCCAGATCCCACTCACCCCGCAAGTCCAGCTCCAGTTCGTCGCTGCGCACGCCGGCGCGCTCCAGCCGGAGCAACTCGGGTGTGTAGACAGCGCCGGCAATCAGCGCCAGGGCTGCAAAGTTCCGGTACTGCGCCTGCAGCGACAAGTCGATCGCAAGGTTGGAAGGCGTTCCCGTAGTCAAAATCTCCACCGCGGATACGGAGAGGTCGGGTTGGCCCCAGGCCGCAAAATCGAGCGTTGCAAGCTGGTGGCGCAGATCAAGCTGCAAGCTCGTGCCGGCAGCGAGCCCCGTCACCACCCAGCCAGCGCTTTGCAGCGACAGCGGCGCGCGCAGCTGGTGTTGCAGCTGCAGCTCCGGCAGGGTACCCGTCACCTGCAATGAACCCGCCCACCCGGCATCCACACCGCGCATCCAGTCCAGGGTTCCCTGCATATCCAGATCCTGCTGCAGGGTCAGATCGCCTTCTACGCGCGTGTCCCAGGCGAGAATACTCAAGTCGCGCAAAGCAAGTTGTTGTTGGTCCAGCATGGCGGCAAAACGCAGCTCGGGCAGCTGCACGCTCACGTCGTCGATCTGCACCTGCAGGTCACGCAGGTCCGCTGCCGCAAGATCCACGTCGAGTGGCAGGGCGGCAAACCAGCCCGTGATGACGTTCGCGTCGAAAGGCGCGACGGGGGACGCTTCGTCCCGACGCGAGCGCCAGCGCAAACCATCAACGCGCAGCAAGCCCAGACTGAGACTGCGCTGCAGCAACTGCGCAGGCTCCCAGGCGAACTCGAGGCGCTGCACCGCAAGCTCGACACGGCCATCCGCCGTTGCGAACTGCACGCCCTGCAGGCGCAGCCCTTGCAGAAAATTGCCCTCGATGCGCTGGACCACCAGCTCCGTGCCCGCAGCGCGGCCCGCGGAGATCAGCCACTGCATCAACTGGCGTGATCCCGCCTCACTGCGCAGGGCCCAGACCAGCGCGCCCAGCAACAGGCCAGAAACCATCAGCAATACAGCAAATACCAGAATCAGCGGGCGCCTCAAGGTGATCACAGATCCGGCCCCATCGTGACGTGAATACGGAAGCTTTCATCTGCTTCGGGGGCATGCGCGATGTCCACGCGCAGGGGCCCGATTGGCGAGAGCCAGCGCAGGCCGATGCCAACACTCTGACGCACGTCGAAGGAGTCAAAACGATTGAATGCGTTGCCCGCGTCAGTGAACACCGCGAGGCGCCAGCGGTCGCGCACACGCACATCAAACTCAATACTGCCCACCGCGAGTTGCTTGCCCCCCTCCAGCGTGTTGCGCAGGATATCCAGCGGTGCCACCGCGCGGAAATCATAACCGCGCAGGCTTTGGTCGCCACCGGCAAAAAAGCGCAGGGAGGCTGGCAAATCCACCGTCTCATCGATCCAGGTGGCCCCCAACTCGGCGCGCGCCAACAGGCGGAAACGACCGAAACGCTGGACCAACTTGGCGTTGCCATGGAACTGCAGGAAGGTGGTATCCGACAGCAGTGACTGACTGCTTCCCTTGAGTGAGCCCTGCAGCTTCCAGCCTTTGTCGGGATTGATGAGGTTGTCCGCGCGCGTCTTGGTGAGACTGAGTCCAGGCAGCACCAACACCGAGACATCGTCACTGGCTGCCAGTTCGTAGTCGTCACGTTGCAGCTCTACACCCAGCGTTTGCTGCCAACCGAAGCGATTCACGCTCGGCAGCGACAGCCCCAGCTGGATACGCTTGCTGTCGAAGGCATCATTCGACTCCACTACGAAGCCAGCCGAATAGATGACCTGATCCGCCAGTGGATGCCGCACCGGTACAATGTAGCTGCCGTTGATCTGCGAAAGAATGACCGACACGGAACTGTTGGCAGTCAGGCGATGCCCCCTGCTGTTCAGGTAACGGTTTTCATAGAGCAGGCGTGCCCGGGGCCCAGTGTCAGTGGTAAAGCCCAGACCGCCGGTCCAGGCGTGGCGCGGCCGCAGGCGCAGGTCCAACTCTACCGGCACTGCACCGTCCTGCGCGTCGCGCAGCTGGGGAGATACGCGGATCTGCTGGAAATACTGACTGCGATCGAGACTGTTGCGCAGCTCCACGAGCTTGTCTGCCCCATAAGGCTCGCCCTCTTGTACCGGCAGCAGGCCTTCGATGAGTTCGCTCGAAAGTACCCCGGGGCGGGTAAACCTGAACTCACCAAAGCGATAGCGCTGGCCGGGCAGAAAGTGCAATTCGATGTCGGCAACCTTTTCCGGGAGATCCAGCGCAATTCGTGCATCGACGAAACTTGCATCGAGAAACCCGAGATCGGCCGCGCTGCTGCTGAGCGCATCCTTCAGGTCTTCATATTCACCGTGGTGCAGCACCCGGCCCGGGCGTGGTTTGGCTTCCGCCAGCACCGGCTGGAACAGCGCCTGAGTCCCGGCATCGCCGACTACCGTGACATCCACCTCTCGCAAGGTCAGCGGCTCGCCGGGGCTGACGTCAATTTCCAGACTCCAGCATCCGGCATCGGGCAGTCGCGCAAAACGGGCGGTGACGCTCGCGTGATAGTAACCCGAGGCATTCAACCCGGACGAGATCTGGCGGCGAACATCCGGTAACTGACGGCGAAGTCGCGCCAATGAGACGGTACAGGCGGCTTCGTCCAGTTTCAGATGCGCCACCAGATTGTCGCGCAACCCTCCTTCGACTCCCCTGATCAGGATCTCGGGCTCATCCGCCGCCCAAGCGGGCGGGGCCAGGCCAGCCAGCACGCTACACAGCGCCAGAAAGAGGGACATCACCTTCAATTGCCGGTCAACTCCTGAAAACATGGTGCCAACTACAAATATTTTCCCGGAACAACCATGCCAAAGCACCAACAAACCCCATATAATGCGCGCACCACAATGGAACCAGTCGCTACTGCACGTTGTCGACACGTTAATGAAACTTAGCCGACAGTTCCGCTGAAACTCTGGATAACTGAGCCGTGACTCTGCTCGAGTCATGACACAGACCGGAGGCCAGGCTGCTACGACACACAACCCGGGCTCACATCCGGGTGTACCGGCTTAAAAGCTTATAAAAAGGTAAAACATGGCTTCAATACTCGTGCTGAACGGCCCCAACCTGAACCTGCTGGGAACGCGCGAACCATCGGTATATGGTGCAACGACACTCGCCGACATTAACGCACGTTTGACCGAGCTTGCCAAAGCGAGCGGCCACCACTTGCTGGCGCTGCAGAGCAACGCAGAATCCGAACTGGTTGAGCGGGTCCACGCCGCCCGCAACGAGGGTATCGACTTCATCATCATCAATCCGGCTGCTTTCACACATACCAGCGTGGCCTTGCGTGATGCGCTGCTGGGCGTGGCCATCCCCTTCATAGAAGTGCACCTTTCCAACGTGCACGCACGCGAAGCATTCCGCCACCATTCGTATTTTTCAGACATCGCGGTGGGCACCATCGTGGGTCTGGGCGCCCAGGGCTATGAACTGGCCCTGCAGGCGGCGCTCCACCGAATCAACTAAGCATCCAGCCATCCGAGGTACTTCATGGATATTCGCAAGGTTAAAAAACTGATTGAACTGCTCGAGGAATCCAATATCGCGGAAATCGAAATCCGCGAAGGCGAGGAGTCCGTCCGCATCAGCCGCAACTATCCGGGCAGTGCGCTCGCCCCTGTGCACTATGCAATGCAGCCGCAGATGATGGCGGCTCCAGCAGCAGCACCTGCAGCGGCCGCCGCACCGGTTGCTGCTGAGGCGACCGCCCCCATACACAAGGGCCAGCCCGTAAAATCGCCAATGGTGGGCACCTGCTACCTTTCACCAGCCCCGGGCTCCAAGGCCTTCATGGAAGTCGGCAAGACCGTGAAAGCCACCGACATCATCTGCATCGTCGAAGCCATGAAGATGATGAACCAGATCGAAGCCGGCCGCGCCGGCGTGATCGAAGCCATCCTGGTGGAAGACGGGCAGCCGGTCGAATACGACCAGCCACTTGTCATCATCGTTTGAACACCAGAGCGGAGCAGCATCCCGTCATGATAGAAAAAATCCTTATCGCCAACCGCGGCGAAATCGCCCTGCGCATCCTGCGTGCCTGCAAGGAACTGGGCATCAAGACCGTTGCCGTTCATTCCACAGCAGATCGCAGCCTGATGCACGTGCGTCTCGCCGATGAGTCAGTGTGCATTGGCCCGCCGCCTTCGCTGGAAAGCTACCTCAACATCCCCTCCATCATCAGCGCGATGGAATTGACCGGCGCTGATGCCGTACACCCCGGTTACGGCTTCCTGTCCGAGAACGCCAACTTTGCCGAACAAGTGGAGAAGAGCGGCTTCATCTTCATCGGCCCGCGCCCCGACACCATCCGCTCAATGGGGGACAAGGTCAGCGCCATCGATGTCATGCGCAAGGCCGGTGTACCTACCGTGCCTGGTTCGGATGGTCCTATCACTGAAGACAACGACCGCACCATCGCCATCGCACGCAGGATCGGTTATCCCATCATGATCAAGGCTGCCGCCGGTGGTGGTGGTCGCGGCATGCGAGTGGTGCACGACGAAGCCAACCTGCTGTCGTCGATCCAGGTGACGCAGAACGAGGCCGGCAGCTATTTCGGCAGCAATGTCGTGTACATGGAAAAATTTCTCGACAACCCGCGCCATGTGGAACTCCAGATGATAGGCGACGGCGAAGGTAATGCCATCTGCCTGGGCGATCGCGACTGCTCAATGCAGCGCCGCCACCAGAAAGTAGTGGAAGAAGCACCGGCGCCCGGCATTCCGGACGATGTGCGTGCAGCCATCCAGCAGTCCTGCATCAAAGCTTGCCAGGATCTCAAGTACCGTGGCGCGGGTACGCTGGAGTTTCTGTATCAGGATGGAGGGTTCTACTTCATCGAAATGAACACGCGCGTACAGGTGGAACACCCGGTTACCGAACGCATCAGCGGTATCGACATCGTGAAAGAGCAGATACGTATTGCCGGTGGCCTCGGCCTGTCCGTGACCCAGGAAGACGTTATCCTGACCGGCCACGCCATCGAGTGCCGCATCAATGCCGAGGACCCGGCCACATTCATGCCAAGCCCCGGCAAAGTAACGCTGTACCACGCCCCGGGCGGTAATGGCGTACGCGTCGACTCGCACATCTACAGCGGCTACACGGTTCCGCCACATTATGATTCCTTGGTCGCCAAGCTCATTACGCATGGCCCAACGCGTGCCATCGCCATCATGCGCATGCAAAACGCGCTGGAGGAAATGGTGGTGGACGGCATCAAGACCAACATCCCGCTACAGGGCGACATCATGCGCGACCCCGGTTTCCGCGAAGGTGGCACCAACATCCACTACCTCGAGAAGCTGCTGAAACAAAAGAAATCGCCGTAGGGTAGAACCGCCACGCCCTCCCCCCGGGATTCCCGATTATCCTGACTGAAGTAGCAAGATGAGCTGGCTCGAACTGAAAATGCACTGCGGCAAAAGCAACGCCGAGTCGCTGGAAACCCTGCTGTGGGAATCCGGCGCCGTATCGGTGACGTTGACCGATGCCGAGGATGAACCACTGTTCGAACCCAAAGTCGGTGAAACGCCACTGTGGCAAGCCATGGTGCTGACCGGTCTCTACGAAGGTGATACCGATGCCAGCACTCTGCAGCAGCGACTGCAGTCCAGCTGGCAATGGGGAGCGCTGCCGACGCTGCGTTGCAGCATACTGCCGGAACAGGATTGGGTGCGTGCCTGGCTCGACGATTTCAAGCCAATGCGCTTCGGGCAGCGCCTGTGGGTCTGTCCCAGTTGGTGGTTGAACCAGGACAAGCCCGCCGACGCCGATAACTGGGCACCATCGCTTACTGATGCACAGGCCTGGAGCGACAAGCACCAGACCCTGTTGCAAGCCATGCAGCAACCCGGCCAGGTAGTGCTGCAGCTCGATCCCGGTCTCGCCTTCGGCACCGGCACGCACCCAACCACGTCCCTGTGTCTGCAATGGCTCGATGCGCAAGCCCTGTCCAGCACACGCCTGATCGACTTCGGCTGCGGCTCCGGCATTCTCGGCATTGCGGCGCTGCTGCTGGGCGCTGCGGAGGTACTGGGCGTCGACAACGACCCCCAGGCGCTCACCGCCACCCTCGACAACTGCCACAAAAATCACATCGACAACGCGCGGTTTCCGTTGTATCTGCCGCCTGCGTTTGCCAGGGCACAAGCAGCACCCACGTTCAATCCGGTAGATGGCGTAATGGCGAATATCCTGGCCGGCACGCTGATCGAACTCTCAGCGCAGATCGCTGCATTGGTGCGACCTTCCGGGTGGTTGCTGCTTTCCGGCATACTGCAGCCACAGAGTGATTCCGTGGTCGCCGCCTTCACGCCCTGGTTCAGTGACTTCGTCGTGGCCGGTGAAGGTGACTGGGTGCGCATCAGCGCGATTCGCAAGGACCCATGAGCGATCAACTCACCCAGTGCCCACATTGCCAGACTTCCTTCCGGGTTACGCCCGGACAGATCAAGGCTGCCAGCGGACTCGTCCGCTGCGGGTCCTGCCTGGGTCTGTTCTCTGCTGCGATCAACTTCATCCGGGTCAAGCCGGATCCTGACGACGACCAGGACACTTCTCTCGCGCATGATGACTTCGGGAGCAGCGACGACATCCTGCTGGGTGACCTCGATCTCGACAGCCTGCCCCTGATGGAAGAAGCAGACGATGACAGCTTCGAGAACGCGGAAGAAATCCTGCTTTCGGATCCCGTCCTGACGCGCCGCGTCCGGAGCGAAGATTACGAGCTCTACGAAGAGTACGAAGAAGCACCCGACCTGCTTGCCAATTTGGCGACTGTACCTGTTGCAGATGACGACAAGACCGATACTGCTGATAGCGTTCCTTTCGTGCTGACTTCCAATGGAGAGCCGGTGACTGTCGCCGCCCCAGCAGAGGCTGTCGAGGACGATGCCGACATGGACTGGCTTGACGGCCCCAGCGAGGAGTTCCGGCCTCGCACCATCCTCTTTGATGACGATGAGGGCGAAGATGACGATGACGATGACGATGACGCAGAGGAATTCGCCGAGGAGCGCGCTGATGATGACGTCGCCGACGAGACGCAGTTTGCCGATTTCCATCAGGATGACGTGACGCAGAGTGGCCGCGAGGCCAGCCTCGAGCGTGGTGGTCCCGTGCTGGGCGAACTTGACGCCGACGAGTTCGATACACCGGAACTCAGCGAGCTGGAGCTGGAAGAACTGCTGCTGCCCAGCGATCAAGCGGAGGAGCAGCACCTCAGAGATGCGGATGACGACGAAATCGATGCAAGCCCACCCTATGAGGAATACCGGGCCGAGGCCGTCCTGCAGGAGTACATGGAGGAAATCCCCGTCGAGGCCCGGGATTTTGGCGGCGCCACCGAGGATCTCGCTGCCCTCGTGGGCCAAGCCCGCCAGAGGCCAACTGCCAGCGAGGGCAAACCCGACTGGCTGCAACGGCGGGATACTCTGTCGCCGGAAAAGGCTGCGCTGCACGACTACCTCTCCACGCTCGAAGACGAGGATGAACTGGAGCCTCTGGGCACCGCCTACCTCGATGAGTTGGACGATGAACCCGTGTTGTTGGCCGCGGATCGCCGCAAGCGTGGCCTGCTCGCCACTACCGGGCTGTTGCTGCTGAGCCTGTTGCTGATCGGCACCCTGCTGCTGCAGTTCGTGGACCAGCATCTGGACGCCCTGCGCCAGCGCAACAGCTTTGCACGTTTCGAGCCCTGGTTCTGCGCAGTGCTGAACTGCCCACCCCCGCCCGTCCCCGTGACGGCCAGCTCCAGCCTCTACTCGCAGGAGCTGCTGATCCGTAGCCATCCGCGCCTCAGGGGTGCACTGGAACTCAGCTTCATCTTCCGCAACGATGCGGACGAGCCTCAACCCTTCCCGGGCCTCGAACTGAGTTTCCAGAACCCCGCCAACCAGCTACTGGCCAACCGCCTGTTGCTGCCGGACGACTACCTGCCACCGGAACTCCGGCCGCTGGCCACGATGCCGGCCCACAGCAGCGTGCAGATCATGCTGGAACTGGTCGATCCGGGTGCGGAAGCCGTGAACTACACCATCGCCTTCCGGGATTTGTAAGGGGGGTGCCCGGGCGGGTACCATTGCTCCCTCATTTTCCCGGCCCTCCCCTTGAATCCCGTGATCCGTATCGGTCCACATGTCTTGCAGTCGCGCGTGTTGCTGGCCCCGATGGCAGGCGTCAGCGACAAGCCCTTCCGCACCTTGTGCCGCCAGTTCGGTGCGGCACTGGCCGCCACCGAAATGCTCAGCGCCACCCTGCAAGTGCAGAATATGAAAGGCAGCTGGCTGCGCGGCACCCATGTCGACGAAGCAGCACCGCGTACCGTGCAGATCGCCGGCTCCGATCCCGCGATGATGGCGCAGGCGGCACGGCTGAATGTGGAACACGGCGCCCAGATCATCGATATCAACATGGGTTGCCCGGTAAAGAAGATCATGAAGCAGGCAGCCGGCTCTGCGCTGCTGCGCGACGAAGCGCTGGTGCAACAGATCCTAACGGCGGTAGTACAGGCTGTGGATGTGCCAGTGACGCTGAAGATCCGCACCGGCTGGAGCCCTGAGCAACGCAATGGTGTGCGCATCGCGCGCATCGCCGAGGACGCCGGCATCCAGGCTCTTGCCGTACACGGCCGCACACGCTGCGACATGTTCAACGGCAACGCAGAATTCGACACCATAGCGGCGATCCGCCACGAAATCGGCATTCCGCTGTTTGCCAACGGCGACATCAGTACGCCGGAGCAAGCGCGGGCAGTACTGGCCTACACCGGTGCTGACGCTGTGATGATAGGACGCGGTGCGCAGGGCCGTCCGTGGATCTTCCGCGAGATCCAGCACTACCTTGATACAGGCCGGCATCTGCAGCCCATGACACAGGACCAGGTGCATCGCATCCTGCGTCAGCATGTCTCGGATCTGCATGCGTTCTACGGCAGTTACCCGGGCATCGGCTTCGCGCGCAAGCACACGGCCTGGTACCTGGCCGACATGCCGGATGCGCTTGAGTTCCGTCGCCGCTTCAACCAGGCCGACACCCTGCAGGAACAACTCGATCTCATCGACGGCTACTTTGCCGCGCTCGATCCCCAAGTGGTGGCGGCATGACCGAAACCGCGCCCTTACCGATCGCCCGCAGGCAGACCTTGCGTGACACGGTCCGCAGTACCATCAGCGAATACCTGCACGATGTCGACGAAGAATTCATCACGGAGCTGCATGCCATGGTACTGGCCGAAGTCGAAGCGCCGCTGCTGGAAGCCGTGATGCACAAGGCCCGCAGCAACCAGAGCAACGCCGCGCGCATGCTGGGCCTGAACCGGGGAACCCTGCGCAAGAAACTGCGGCAGTACGGCCTCTTGTAGAAAGACACTCCACGAATCCCACTTTGTACTGATCAGGTAGTCCCTTCCCATGAGCACAGCCAATCCCCTGCCCGGCAACCCCGACCCCACGCCAGTGCGTCGCGCGCTGCTCAGCGTGTCCGACAAGAGTGGCATCACCGAATTCGCCCGTGACCTGCACTCGCTGGGCGTGGTACTGCTGTCTACTGGCGGTACTTTCAAGCTGCTGCATGATGCCGGCGTGCCGGTGACGGAGATTGCCGAATACACGGGTTTCCCCGAAATCATGGACGGCCGCGTGAAGACACTGCATCCCAAGGTTCACGGTGGCATTCTGGGCCGTCGCGGCGCCGACGATGCCGTAATGCAGGTCCACGACATTCCACCCATCGACATGGTGGTGGTGAACCTCTATCCCTTCCAGGCCACCGTGGAAAAGCCCGGCTGCACGCTGGGGCTGGCTATCGAAAACATCGACATCGGCGGTCCCACGATGCTGCGCGCCGCCGCCAAGAACAATGCCTGGGTCAGCGTGGTGGTAAATCCGGCCGACTATGCCGGCATCCTGCAAGAACTGCGCGACACCAAGGGCTGCATCAGTGCGGCCACGCGCTTCCGCCTGGCCGTGCGCACCTTTGAACACACGGCGCAGTACGACGGCGCCATCGCCTCCTGGCTCGGCGCCAGCGACCATGCAGGCCAGCGCACGCTGTTTCCGCAGACCTGGAACGCGCAGTTCCAGCTCAAGCAGGAGATGCGTTATGGCGAGAATCCGCACCAGCAGGCCGCCTTTTACGTGGAAGCGCAACAGCAAGAAGCCAGCGTCTCCAGTGCGACGCAGCTACAGGGCAAGGCGCTCTCCTTCAACAATATTGCCGATACCGATGCTGCACTGGAATGTGTGAAAGCCTTCGCTGAACCCGCTTGCGTCATCGTCAAGCACGCCAACCCCTGTGGCGTGGCGGTGGCAGGCGATCTGCTCACAGCCTATGACAAGGCCTACCGCACCGACCCCACTTCCGCGTTCGGCGGCATCATCGCCTTCAACCGCGAACTGGATGGCGCCACTGCCAGCGAGATAGTGCGGCGCCAGTTTGCCGAAGTGATCATCGCGCCAATGGTGTCGGACGCGGCACGCAAGGCTATCGCCGCGAAAGAGAACCTGCGCCTGCTGGTGTGCGGCGCACTGCCCGCAGAGGTGTTGCCAGCCTGGGACTACAAGAAGGTGGTCGGTGGCCTGCTGGTGCAGCACCGCGACATCGGCAGCGTGACGGCCGCAGAATTGAAGCTCGTCAGCAAGCGCGCACCTTCCGAACAGGAACTGCAGGACCTGCTGTTTGCCTGGAAGGTCGTCAAGTTCGTGAAGAGCAACGCCATTGTCTACTGCAGGAGTGGACAGACCATCGGCATCGGCGCCGGCCAGATGAGCCGCGTATACAGCGCCAGGATCGCCGGTATCAAAGCCGCCGACGAGGGTCTGGAAGTGAAAGGCTCGGTGATGGCCTCCGATGCCTTCTTCCCTTTCCGTGACGGCATCGATGCAGCCGCCGCTGCCGGCATCACTGCCGTGATCCATCCCGGCGGCTCCATGCGCGACGAGGAAATCATCGCTGCGGCAGACGAGCACGGCATCGCGATGCTGTTCACCGGCATGCGCCACTTCCGCCATTGACAGGGAACGAACGAAATGAAAGTGATGATCATCGGCAGCGGCGGACGCGAACACGCGCTGGCCTGGAAGGCGGCGCAGTCACCACGTGTGGAGCAGGTGTTCGTGGTACCCGGCAACGCCGGCACTGCGCTTGAGTCGAAAGTACAGAACGTCAGTATCGACAGCACGGACTTCCATGCACTGGAGCACTTCGCGCGCGAGCAGGCCATCGGACTCACCATCATTGGTCCCGAGGCACCGCTGGTGGCCGGCATCGTCAACCACTTCACGGCAGCTGGCCTGCCCTGCTTTGGCCCCAGCAAGGGCGCCGCGCAGCTCGAAGGCTCCAAAGCTTTCTCCAAGGATTTCCTCAAGCGCCACGGCATTCCCACTGCAGCCTACGAAAACTTCACGTCGGTGGAACCCGCACTGGCCTACCTGCGCACGCAACCGCTGCCCATCGTCATCAAGGCCGACGGCCTCGCCGCCGGCAAGGGTGTGATCATCGCGCAGACGCTGGAAGAAGCCGAAGCAACGGTAAAAGACATGCTGTCCGGCAACAGCTTCGGCAACGCCGGCCATCGCGTGGTGATAGAGGAGTTCATGGTGGGCGAGGAAGCCAGCTTCATCGTCATCGTCGACGGCAAGCACGCGCTGCCGTTTGCCACCTCGCAGGACCACAAGGCCATCTTCGACGGCGACAAGGGCCCCAACACGGGCGGCATGGGCGCCTACTCGCCAGCACCGGTGGTGACGCCAGCCGTATACGAGCGCGCCATGAATGAGGTCATCATGCCGACCGTGCGCGGCATGGCCGCCGAGGGCAACACCTATGTCGGCTTCCTCTACGCCGGTCTCATGATTGATGCCAACGGCGCGCCGCGTGTGGTCGAGTTCAACTGCCGCTTCGGCGATCCCGAAGCGCAGCCGGTCATGCTGCGGCTGCAGACCGATCTCATCGACCTTTGCGAAGCCGCACTTGCCGGCACGCTGGACCGCATGGAAATTGCCTTCGATGCGCGCGCTGCCGTCGGTGTGGTGCTGGCCGCCGGCGGTTATCCTGATAACTATGCCAGAGGCAAGGTGATCAGCGGCCTCGGTACATCCGTACCTGAAGGGTGCAAGGTCTTCCATGCCGGTACGCAGCTGAAGGACCGCCAGGTGCTGAGCAATGGCGGTCGCGTGTTGTGTGCCACGGCGCTGGGGACTACAGTGGCCGAGGCGCAGGCCAAGGCCTATCAGGTGGTCGACCAGATCAGCTGGGATGGCATGTACTGCCGCCGCGACATTGGCTGGCGCGCCGTGGCACGCGAGCAGGGCAAGGGCAAACAAGATCTCTCCACCGGAAACGCAGGAACAGACAGGCAGGCTCCATGAACCTCATTGACACCCTCATCATCCAGGCCGACCAGGCACTGCGCACGCTTGTGCCAGGCAGTGTCAGTGCTGCACGCGTCAATCCCGCCAAGGCCACGCCCGCTGCCGAACTGGACGATGCGGCGCGCAGCCACGCCGCCGACCTCATGCGTATCAACCACACCGGTGAAGTCTGCGCACAGGCCTTGTACCAGGGCCAGGCGCTTACGGCCAAGTTGCCGCAGGTGCGCGCAAGCATGGAACATGCAGCAGCCGAGGAAGTCGATCACCTCGGTTGGTGCGAGGATCGCCTGCGCGAGCTCGACAGCAGCCCCAGTCTACTGAACCCGCTGTGGTACGGGATGTCCTTCGGTCTGGGGGCGCTGGCGGGTCTCGCCGGTGACAAGTGGAGCCTTGGCTTTGTGGCTGAAACGGAGCAGCAGGTCTGCGAGCACCTGAAGGAGCATCTCGGCGAACTGCCAGCCGGGGACGAGAAGAGCAAACGCATCCTCGAGCAGATGCTGGTTGATGAAGCCCGACACGCCAGCACCGCCCTGGACGCCGGCGCCGCTGAACTGCCCGCACCCATCAAACAGGGCATGGCCGTAATGGCCAAAGTGATGAAAACTGCCGTTTACCGCATCTGACGCAGGGGCGGGCCCCCACGGTCAATTCAGGGCTGGGTCTGGCCAGTAGCGGGTGCCCTTGAGAGTGGCCTGCAGGGCGAGGCCGGACTCTGTCATCTGGTACACCGTGATGTTGTCGAAGTTCAGCTCGCCGCCCACAGCGCCGCCCTGATCACTGGCCACCGCTGCTGCATCGGCACCAGCACCGAGCGACACACCATAATCCTGGAAGCGTTTAACGGCGTCATTGGTGTGAAACACCAGCACTGCACGAAAGTCCTTCACGCCCAGACCGAAGCCAACACCAAGCTCGCCCATCTTCAGATAGGTATCCCGCCCGGTACCACGATCATGCATGATGCCGTAGCCGCCGCCGAAGCTGGCGAAGAGCAGATTCACATTGGCATTGCTGAACACGGCGTAGCCCGGGGCACTCTGGATCTGTGCGCGCACATCGGGCTTCTGCCGGTAAAGTTCGCTCAGCACCTGGTCGCGCATATCCTGCACAGCCTGGCGTCGCTGGGCCACGCTGCCGCTGTTGCTCATGCAGGCGCCCAGCAACAGACTGGCCAGCAACACGAGCAAAGTCCTGGTCCGGATGGTACGCAACATCGTCATGTTCAAGCCTCCACCACTTCGAAATCGTGCGTGATCGCGACACCAGCCTTGCCCAGCATGATCGAGGCCGAGCAGTATTTCTCGGCAGAGAGTTCGACAGCGCGCTTCACTTTCTCGGCGTCCAGACCCTTGCCGCTCACCACAAAATGCAGGTGGATCTTCTCGAACACGGCAGGTATCGCATCGGCACGCTCGGCCGCGAGTTCGGTACGGCAGTCAGTAACGCTCTGGCGCCCCTTGCGCAGGATGCTCACCACGTCGAAGGACGAGCAGGCACCCAACCCTATCAGCAGCATCTCCATCGGGCGGATGCCCATGTTGCGCCCGCCGGAATCTTCCGGCCCGTCCATCACCACACTGTGGCCGCTGCCGGATTCCCCGACAAACATGGCACCGTCGACCCATTTGATTGTTGCTTTCATGCGGCTTTGCTCCTGCCTCGAAACCGGGGGCATTATCCCACAAGCGGCACTGCTGCCCCATACGTAACAAATTGTGTTATACATTTGAAAAGACACAATAAGAACCGGGTAAGACCGAGGAAATAATCATGGTGCTGATGGCCATTACCCCCCACATCCCTGATCTGGACAACTTCCTGAGCAACGCACATCGGCGCAAGTTTCCGAACAAGACGACGATCATCCACGAAGGCGACAAGTGCGAGACGCTCTATTACATCGTCAGCGGCTCAGTGTCGGTCATACTTGAGGACGAGGATGGCAAAGAAGCTGTAATCACCTATCTGAACCCGGGGGACTTTTTCGGGGAGATGGGCCTGTTCGAGCATCACGAGGCACGCAGCGCCTGCGTCCGCACCAAAACCGAATGCGAAATCGCCGAGATCTCCTATCCGAATTTCAACGCCTACACGCGCGCGCATCCGGAGATCCTGTACACCATCGGCAAGCAGATGTCGCATCGCCTGCGCAGTACCACCAAGCGCGTGGCAGACCTGAGCTTCCTGGATGTGACAGGGCGCATCGCCAGCATCCTGCTGGAGCTTTCCAAGCAGCCGGACGCGATGACCCACCCGCTGGGTATGCAAATCAAGATCACGCGCCAGGAACTGGGGCGTATCGTGAACTGCTCAAGGGAAATGGCCGGACGGGTGCTGAAGGACCTGGAAGATCAGGGCCTCATCGAAGTCCACGGCAAGACCATAGTGGTCTACGGGACGCGCTGAACCCTCTTGCGGGGAATCAGCCAAACAGGACCAGGGACCAGACGATCGCAACACTGAGGAGACTCAGCATCACGGCCGCCGAACCCTGATCTTTCGCCAGCCCCGACAATTCATGATGCTCGTGGCCTATCCGGTCCACCACCGCCTCGATACTGGAATTCAGCACTTCCACGATCAGCACCAGCAGCAGCACACCAATCAGCACGGCCTTTTCCAGACCCGTCTCCCCCAGCCAGAGCCCCAATGGGATCATCACCATCGACGCCAGCACTTCCTGGCGGAAGGCTGCTTCGTTGCGCCAGCAGGAACGCAGTCCCTTGGTCGAATAGCCTGCCGCCGAAAGGATACGCTTCAGTCCGGATTCACCTGGTTTGGCCATGAAAGAACAGCTCCTGCAGTTTGGCGCCGGGATCCGCGGCGCGCATGAAGGATTCGCCGACGAGGAAGCCGTAGACACCGTGTTGCAGCATTTCTTCCACATCCTCGCGCACGAGAATGCCGCTTTCGGTCACCACGGACACGCCGTCCGGAATGTCTTCCAGCAGGTTGTAGGTCACGTTGAGACTGGTCCTGAAGGTCTGCAGGTCACGGTTATTGATACCGACCATGTCGGGCTTCAGTTCCAGTGCCTGCTCCAGTTCCTCACGGTTGTGTACTTCCACCAGCCAGTCGAGACCCTGCTCCTCGGCAGCAGCCGCCAGCTCCCTGAGCTGGGCCGGGCTCAACGCCGCCACGATCAACAGCACGCAATCAGCGCCGATGGCACGTGATTCGGCGATCTGCCAGGGATCCACCATGAAGTCCTTGCGGATGACGGGCAAGTGGCAGGCACTGCGCGCTTCGTGCAGGTAGCTGTCGGCACCCTGGAAAAAGTCGATGTCGGTGAGCACGGAAAGGCAGGTGGCGCCATGCTCGGCATAGCTCACGGCGATCGCCGCCGGATCGAAGTTGGGACGGATCAGGCCCTTGCTGGGCGAGGCCTTCTTGATCTCGGCAATCACGGCCGGGCGCTTGTGGTCGATCTGGCGCTTGAGCGCAGCACTGAAGCCGCGCGGCGGCTCCTGTGCCCTGGCAACTTGCAGCAGGTCAGCCAGCGACGCGTGTTTCTTGCGCGCGGCAACTTCTTCCTGCTTGCGATCCAGGATCTTGGTGAGAATGTTGGTGGGTTCCATAGGCTCGATACCGCCAGCTACTTCAGGCCTGCTGCTCCAGGAAATTCTTCAACAATTGATGTCCATGCTCGGTAAGAATGGACTCGGGGTGGAACTGCACCCCTTCGATGGGCAGGGTCCTGTGTCGCACGCCCATGATTTCTTCGATGCTGCCGTCCGGGTTCTGCGTCCATGCCGTCACCTCGAGGCAATCGGGCAGGGTTTCCTGTTCGATCACCAGTGAATGGTAACGGGTGGCATTGAACGGATCGGGCAGGCTGCGGAATACGCCCTGACCCCGATGGTGGATGGCGGAAATCTTGCCGTGCATGACGCGCTTGGCGCGGATCACGCGACCGCCGAAGGCCATGCCGATACTCTGGTGGCCAAGGCAGACTCCCAGCAAGGGAATCTTGCCGGCGAAATGCTTGATAGCGGCAACCGAGATGCCGGCTTCGTTTGGGGTGCAGGGGCCAGGCGAAATCACAATCTGGCGCGGCGCCAGCTTCTCGATCTCGGCAATGCTGATCTCGTCGTTGCGATAGACGCGGATGTCCGCTCCCAGCTCCCCGAAATACTGCACGAGGTTGTAGGTGAAGGAATCATAGTTGTCGATCATCAAGAGCATTACTGCAACCCCGACTCAGCGAGTTTTACTGCGTGGAACATGGCACGCGCCTTGTTCATGGTTTCATCCCATTCCGAGGCAGGCACCGAATCGGCCACGATCCCGGCACCGGCCTGGATATACAGCGTACCGTCCTTGATCACGGCAGTACGGATGGCGATGGCCATGTCCATGTTGCCGTTCCAGCTCAGGTAGCCCATGGCGCCGCCGTAGACACCGCGTTTCACCACTTCGAATTCGTCAATGATCTCCAGCGCGCGAACTTTGGGTGCGCCACTCAGCGTACCCACGGGCAATGTGGCTTTCAGCACGTCCAGTGCAGAGTAGCCTGCAGCCAGATCGCTCTCGACAGTAGATGCGATGTGCATCACATGTGAATAGCGCTCGACCGCCATTTGCTTGGTGACTTCGACACTGCCAGTACGTGATACGCGCCCGGAGTCGTTGCGGCTCAGGTCGATCAGCATCAGGTGTTCGGCGACCTCCTTGGCATCGGCCAGCAGATCCTGTTCCAGCGCCAGGTCCTCTTCCTCGGTCCTGCCGCGACGGCGCGTGCCAGCCAGCGGACGCACGGTGATGCGGCCATCTTCCACGCGTGCCAGGATTTCCGGTGAGGCGCTGACGATATGGAAATCGTCCAGATGCATGAACACCATGTACGGCGAGGGATTGAGCTGGCGCAGAGCGCGGTACACGTTCATCGGATCGCCGGCGAAGGGCAGGCTCATGCGCTGGGCCAGCACCACCTGCATCACATCGCCGGCAACGATGTAATCCTTGATCTTCTCGACGGCTTGCTCATAGCCCTGCTGGCCAAAGCTCGACACGAAATCGGCTTCCCTCACCTCACGGCCACCAGCGGTTCCGGTAGCAGGGACAGGCTGCCGCAATTGTGCCGCGAGAGCGTCGAGACGCTGCTGGGCATGATCCCAGGCATCAGACTGGGCGGGGTCAGCATGCACGATCAGCGTGAGCTTGTTGCGCAGGTTGTCGAACACCACCACTTCCTCGGACACCATCAGCAGGATGTCGGGGGTATGCACATTGTCCGGGGGCGCACTATTGGCCACGCGATGTTCGACGTAGCGCACGCTGTCGTAACCGAAGTAACCCACGAGCCCCCCCGTGAAACGGGGCAGGTTGCTCAGCTCCGGCATGCGGAAGCGCGCCTGAAACTCGCCGATCCATGCGAATGGATCATCGCTCGAGTGCTGCTCCACCACCTTGCCGTCCAGCTCCAGCTGCAGTGCGCTGCCGGTAACGCGCAGGACCGTGCGACAGGGCAGCCCGATAAAAGAGTAACGGCCCCACTTCTCTCCGCCCTGCACGGACTCCAGGAAGTAGCTGTAGGGGCCGTGAGCAAGCTTGAGGTAAACCCCCAGCGGTGTATCCAGATCTGCCAGCACTTCGCGTGTGAGCGGGATGCGGTTGTAGCCCTGCTGCGCGAGGGCGGCGAATTCTTCCCGCTTCATCTGACCGACAATTCCTTGCGCATCGCAGCAACCGTTGCCGCGTAGTCGCCGCTGTTGAAAATGGCGGAACCGGCCACGAACATGTCGGCGCCGGCACGGGCAATCTCGCCGATGTTGGCCACACCCACGCCGCCGTCGACTTCCAGGCGAATGTCGAAACCGCTTGCATCGATGAGCTTGCGTACCTGCGCCAGCTTGCGCAGCGTGGCGGGGATAAACTTCTGGCCACCGAAACCGGGGTTCACCGACATCAGCAGGATGATGTCGAGCTTGTCCATTACGTACTCCAGGCAGTCGATGGAGGTGGCGGGATTCAGCACGAGACCAGCCTTGCAGCCCAGATCACGGATAAGCTGCAGCGATCGATCGACGTGGTTGCTGGCTTCGGGATGGAAGGTGATATAGCTGGCACCGGCCTTGGCAAAGTCGTTGATGAGGTTGTCGACCGGGCTCACCATCAGGTGCACATCGATGGGGGCCGTGATGCCATACTTGCGCAGTGCCTGGCAGACCATGGGACCAATCGTGAGATTTGGCACATAGTGGTTGTCCATCACATCGAAGTGCACAACGTCGGTTCCGGCCGCGAGCACAGCGCTGACTTCCTCACCGAGGCGGGCGAAGTCGGCGGACAGGATGGAAGGAGCTATGAGGAAATCGCGCTGGGCCATGCCGGTTCTGCATCAAGGTACTGAAAACAGGCGGCATTGTACTGGCTTTCACCCCGAACGGACAGCAAGCACAAGGACTTGCCGCTAGAATGGGCGCACCCTGCCCTTAGCCGATCCCATGCCCCTTTCCGCCCTGATTCTGGTCCTGCTCTCCGCCTGCACGCACGCCGTCTGGAACCTCAGTGCCAAGCGTGCAGCGGGCTGTCGTCATTTTGTCTTTTTGTACTCGGCCCTGTCGATCCTGGTGTACCTGCCCATCGTGGCCTGGATCCTCTGGACCACGCGCCCGCAGTTCAATACCACGCACTGG
>JBIIWP010000010.1:0-49414 GCA_044338855.1 Pseudohongiellaceae bacterium
AAGGTTACAGAGGATGAAACGGGCACGTAGTCTACGCCGGCGGTGGCGGTGCCACCGGTAGTGGCCACATTTACGGTGACGGCTTCGGTAGGCGCTCTATCGAGCTGCAGACTGTAAGACAGAACTGTAGTTCCGGAATTGCCCTCTACAACGGAAGCCGAACTTGCAGTCAGCGTGAAAGTCTGGCCGGTAGCGGCCGAGGCTTCATCGTTGATTTCGCTTTTCGCAGTGGTTACGGTTGCGGCGGCGCTGGTTACATCAGCAATTGCTTCGGCACTGTCGTTTTTCAGGTCTTTGGTTACGGCGTAGTGCACGCCTACTTCAATCTTGTTGTTCAGGTTGGCTTTGGCATTGCCGAAGTCAGTGGTGTTGGTAGCTACACGCAGAGCAAGAACTGCTTCTACGATGATATCGGACTTGGAAACACCGGCATTTACTTTGGTGATGATCCAGTTGGTAGCCCAGCTCTTGCCGGCGGACGTAGCTTCGCTGATAAGCCAAGCGACTACTTCGTCTGCAAATTCGATGGGCAGCTGCAGCTGGGGATATTCAGCGGTGAAGCCTGGCTTTTTCGCCAGTTCAGCAGCAATCTGCTTCTGGTTCTTGCCTGCTTGCCACATGACTACCATTTCGGATACGGCATCTGCGCCAGGGGCAGTTTTGAACATACCCATGTAAATGCCAATGAGGTTTTCGCGTACTGTGGCAGTAATAGTCGCCATTTAATGATCTCCTTCGTAACGTTACGTGATCGGTTGTTTCGGATTTGTTTATGATCTGGGAACGACCAGCAATGGTCGATGCCCTAAATCTATACCAACGTCGTCAATACTAGCCACCCGCTTGGCAAATGCATGTGACTCTCATCACAGGCACCTGTATTTAATTCAATGGAAGTTTGCTTAGCCTGCAGTGCCCTGGGAATTTGGAGGCTCTTTTGGGCTCATACGGCGTCGGACAGTACACGGTGCGCCGGTGAATTGCAAGCTGTTGACACTGTTTCTAGTTAAGTGCCACAACTTGTTGTAAAGATTCGCTTAAATTTCGCCCAAGGCGTAGCTGAGACCGAGCTCAAACGCTGTCCCAGCGTTTTGGAAGGGTCCAAGGTTACTGCCCTGCTGCTGACGGTTCAGGTTCAGCATCAATTCCAGGCGGGGGCGCAAGGCTTGGCGATATTGCAGGCGGAACAGGCGGGTGGTGACATCGCGCCGGGCAAAATCAGCCAGCAGCTCGTTGAACCCGGAGGCGTCATGGAGTGAGGCCAGGCTGAACTGGGCGCTGACGGTCCCGCGCAACAAGGGCTGTTCCAGCGACACGCGGAGCTTCCAGCCCTGTCGTTCACCGCCCGGACGATCGCTGTCCAGGGCACTGTTGTTGAGCAGGCCCAGCTCCACGCCGTAGCGCCGGTCCTGGCCGTCGGGCCGGCATTCGAAGCCCACGGAGGCGCTGGATTCCACGCCACTGAACAGGCTCTGGCCGGGGTACAGCTGGTGCTGGGCAGCCAGCTGGTACTGCGGCACACAGCCGCTGCGACGTGGTTGCAACTGAAACCGCGCCTCGGTGACGCTGTACAGCGGGCTGCCACCCCACAGCAGGTGGCTGGTGCCAGCGGTAAGATTCGTTCGCCAGGTGTTCCAG
This sequence comes from Pseudohongiellaceae bacterium, assembly GCA_044338855.1. Lineage (GTDB taxonomy): Bacteria > Pseudomonadota > Gammaproteobacteria > Pseudomonadales > Pseudohongiellaceae > CAILUG01. Next base: position 1,639 of record JBIIWP010000010.1, read on the forward strand.
TCACTGCCCAGGTTGTAGCGCCAGTCGAACTGCAAGAGATCGGAGGCGCTGTGTTCGCTGTTGCGGCTGTGCACGGCGGCCATCAAATCGTGGGTATGCTCGGGGCTGATCTGCTGGAACACCCCGGTGAGGCGCAGGTTGCTGTAGGGAGCTGCTACTGGCTGGAAGGCCTGATCGAGAGCGAGCTGTATGGGCTCGCCGGAAAGGGTCAGGGTGATTTCGTTACGGGCCGGGCCGCTGTTGAGGTTGTTGTCATAGCCCAGGCCTATCTCTGTGACAAAGCCACGGCGCCGTGTCTGGCGCCGCCAGGCCTGTTGCCGCGCCTGGATCATTGCGGCGAGGTGCTCAGGTACATCGCTGCGCTGCAGGATGTCATCGTTGAGTTCCAGCGCCGGGAAGATCTGGCCACTCAGGTACAGCGCCTCTGCATAGTCGACCTGCGCGGCGCCGTTTTGCGGATCCAGCAGCAGGGCACGCTCGAGTGATTCCAGTGCCGGCACCAGCGAACCGACATTGAGCTGGCCGGCACCCAGCAAGGCAAAGTATTCGGCGCTTTGCAGACACTCAGTTTCGAGCGGACGCAGTGCTTGCAGAGTGGCTGGCCAGAGCTGTTCGTCCTGGGGGTAAAAGTCTTCGAGGGCTGGGCAGGCGGCCTGAACCACAGGCGCAAGCAACGCGGCGCCGGTGGCCAGCGTCAGTGCAGTTGCGGCTCGCAGGTGGGTGGTGTTGACCATGCTTGTCGGGCGGGTCCTGATGATCGGCACTGCAGTTGGATTCCTGCAACTGGGCCGGGTGATTACGGCAAAGGCAGCATTAGAACCGAAAGAGCTGCGGTACAACAACCTTGAGCAGGTTAGTTTGAGTGCGGGCCTTGTTCGGCGGCTTGGCGCCAGCCTTCGATGACATCCACCAGACGAAGGCACAGGGTCATTGGCTGTACCGGTGACTCAATGAACCCTTGTGCGAGGTAAAACCGTCTTGCCTCCTCGGAAAGCGCGTGCACCAACAGTGTCGAGACGCCTGCAATTTGTGCGGCTTGAGCCGAGCGGCGCACTGCATCCAGCAGCAGCCCTTTTCCGATACCGCGGTTTTGGTAGGCCTTGTCGATGGCCAGCCTGCCGAGCACCATAACGGGAATGGGGTCAGGCATGTTGCGTGTCAACTTTTTCGGAGCGCCTGCCAGGGCGACCGCTCCGGCTGCAAGACAGTAATATCCCACTACCCGGCTTTCATCACAGGTGACATAGGTGCGGGAGGCCAGGTTCGTTTCATTCTTCAGCGCACGCCGTTGCAACCAGTCATCAAGTGTTTGGACACCCGAGCAGAATTTACTGAGGTCGTGGCTGGTGGTAAGTGGCTCAGGGGGCGTCAACACTGGCACAGCTTAGTTGTCCCAGGGCGCTTTACTGGAGAGTAACCGGCGCAAGCGGTCACTGGCTGCCGGCGGCGCATCGAGGATTGCACGGAAGTCCTCCAAAGCACTGGCAGACAGTGCAAAGAAAGTCTGGTCCAGCAGCACGTCTTCAGCGCGGCTGCATGCTGCATCGAGCATGAATTCGGAGCGGCTGCGGCCAAGGCGTTCTGCTGCCTGATCGATAAGGTCTCGCTGTCTGGTCTTGGCGCGAATATTGATGGATACGGCTTCTGTCTGTGTCATGGTGAACCTCCTGACTACACAAACACTATACGCCGGTGTATAGAAGTTTTCTATACACCATGCCTGTCCTGAGTCAGGAACGCCCGCCCTGCAGCACTTTAAGCTGAGGAGCATCGGCACGGGAGCTGCGGGCCTGCCGGGGGGCAAACAGGGTATGCGGGGTTTGCAGTCCGTCCAGCAGGTAACTGCCCTGGGACTGCAAGGACTGGTCGGGCAACTGGCGTGCAGCACACTCGCCCACGAGGATGGGCTGGGCCAGATCCATGGTCATGCCCTGGATGCGCAACACGATGGTGACGGTTTCGCCCAGCAGCGTGTGCGTGCGGCGATGGGCCGGGCCGATGGAGCCTATGAGTACCGGCCCTTGCTCAATGCCGATACCCAGGGCCAGGGGTTCGAGCCCGGCGGGCAGAGTGTCCGGCAGGACGTCCTGCATGGCCAGCTGCAGGGCCTGGGCTGCCTGCAGGGCGGCGGTGGCGGCACGTTCGTCACTGCCTTCCCAGCCTGCGAGCAGGCCGTCACCCTTGAATTCATGTACCTGGCCGCGATGCTGTTCGATCAGTTCGGTGGCGCGCACGAAGAAGAAGTGCAGCAAGGCCGCCGTTTCTTCGGGTGGCCGCGCTTCGCTGTAGGCAGAGAAGTTGCGCAGGTCGGCGCTGAGCAGCGTGACGCTCTGGCGACGAGCGTTGATACTGGAATTGGGCAGGGTATAGGCAATTTCGCGTGCCACATCGGCGGGCAGGTAGCTGCTGAGGTTGTTGAGGACGCGGCTGCGTTCGAAGCGCACCCGCGCATGTTCATGCAACAGCAACATGCTGGCGGCCAGCACGCCGTAGAGCGCCGGCTGCAACCAGCCCAGCCACAACGTCACTGACTGGAGCAACTGCACATGCAGGCCCAAGGCCAGCATGGGGAACACCAGAGCACAGGTAGCCAGCGCAAAACCAGAACGCTCTACCCGGTTGGACAGCAGGAAGAGTACAGCGCCAAAGCACAGACCCAGTAGCAGAAGCAGGGCGGGAGCTGCGGCTGGCGTGTAGGGAATATCGTTGTCGAGGAAGCTACCGAGCAGGCGGGCCTGGATCTCGACGCCAGGCGTCGCGGAATTGAACGGAGTAGGTACGATGTCGACGAGGCCGAATGCGGTGTATCCCACCAGCACCCAGCTGTTCTCCAGCAGATCACGATCGATGCGGCCTTCGATCACGTCGATGACGGAGAAAGCGCGATAGGCCTCGGGCGCCCGGCGGAATGAAACGCGCATGTTGCCCTGCTCATCCAGCGGCAGGGCGAAGCCGGGGTATGCCCCAAGTTCCAGAGTTTGTGCAGGTGCCAGCAGCCCGTTGCCCGGGTTCAGCGTGGCATTCCAAGCATCGGCACCAGTAGCCGCGAGCAGGGCGACGACGGACAGGGCCGGGTAGGCCTCACCGTTGACACAGATGACAGCCGGCACCTGGCGTACGGCGCCATCCGCGTCGAGCAGCGGGGCGATATGGCCTTTGGGCACAGCAGCGAAAGCGGCATGGTTGGCGATGAAACTACTGGCCTCGTGTATACCTTGATTGCTGCAACCAACGCCTGCAAGCGGATGCGTCAGCTGGCCGGTGCGGATCAGCTGGTCAGTCTGGATATCCGGCACCTGCGACAACACACTGGGGCTCGCCTGCAAGGCTGCGACAAAGGCCGCATCCCCTTCGCGAGCTTCGGGGAAGATCACATCGTAAAGCTGCAGCTGCACACCGTAATTGGTCAGGGCCGTGGCCAGGCGCGCCATGGTGTCGCGCGACCAGGGCCAGGCACCCAGGGCCTCGATGCTACGCTCATCGATGGCAACGATGTTGATGCGTTCTTCAGGAGTGGTTTCCGGCGCGAGGCGCCAGGCCACCGCTCCTGCCTGCTCTTCAAAGGTGGCCAGCGGTGAGGGGAACAGGGTGAAAGCCGAAAGCGTTACGAGTGCCGCCAGTACCAACACCGCCACGCGCGCCACAGCCGGGCGCTGCAGCAGCATCCGGGCCAGAGCGGTATCACGGCAGGATTGGAAGAATGAGGCAAACATCAGGGCTTCACACTCCACAGCGTGAGGCCTTCGATGGAGCCGGCGCTCACCTTGGTCTGGAAGAAATACCCGGCTTCGCTGCCATCAATGCTGAGGACACCTGCAGTCACCTGGTCATCACTGCGATTGCGGAAGGTGCCGCCGTCGAAGACCCGGCCGGCATCGCTGAATACAATGTTGCCGGTGGCGGCATGGCCCAATTGCAGGCTGGTGGTGAACAGCCGCTCGTCGAAATTGATGTTCAACAGGCCGCCATAGACATCCATCAATTCGTGCGTGCTGCCGGTATTGAGGATGGCCTGGGCCTGCGTCAGGTTGAACCCGATTACGCCGAGGCCAGGCTTGATATCGACATCCTGGACCCCGTTTTCGATGCGCCGGAACAAGGCGTAGTTACCGCTGCCAACGGAGACTTCGCGCCCGGGCACTGCCGCTTCGGCATAGGATACCGTGATGCGTTCGGTGGGAAGACGACGCTCGAACCAGCGTCCCCACACCAGCTGGGTGTTCAGGGTGAGCTGCTCACTGGACAGCGGTACATCCGGCGTGATGTCTACCGGAGCCGGTGGCGCGGGCGGCGGAGGCGGAGGCGGAGGCGGAGGCGCGGGCGGCGGAGGCGGAGGCGGAGGCAGCGTTTGCGTCAACTGGCGGCTGTCGGAAATCTTGCGGTTGACGGCCAGCGTGGTGACGGAATCGGCGTAGATATCGGCTCCGCCATCTTCTTCATGTTCGGTAGCGCCGGCGTTGGCCACGAGCGGCTGTGCCGTTCCGCGCAGTGCTTCGGGGAGTTCAGTGTCCAGGCGCGGCAACAAGGCCGCCTGCAGACTGTTGGCATCGAGCACGGCAATCTGGCCGGCATCACCCGCCAGCTCCAGTGCATTGCTGCTGCAAGGCCCCAGGGTAGCGGGGCTGCAGTCGCTGGAGAATGGCGCCAACACGATGGCGCCCTCCTTGACCAGCGCGCGCACAGATTGCTGCGATGCGCTGACGACAAAATCGGTACCCCGCACGCCAATCGCAGCGATTGGCGTGTTCATACGGAAATTCTGCTTGGCAGCATGGGCTGCATCGCCTGAGATGGAACGCGCCACGCCGTCATGCAGATTGAGCTTCACTGCGGAATTGGCGGGGTCCTGCGGGTTGTATTCGTAGCGCTCGATTTCCAGCGTGCTGGAAGGACGCACGACCACAAGCGCCTGGTCGACAAAGCGCACATGCACATGGCCGTTGCTCGCAGTCTCGATGGTGTCATTGACACCGATAAGCGCGCCTCGCCTGATCAGTTGCTTGCTGCCATCGGCACCACGCACCCAGGCCTTGCCGAGCACCATGCTGACTTCACCCACCGCAGGGATCTCCGCCACGGCGGAAGCTGTTGCACCCGCAGAACCCAAGGACAGCGCCAGCGCCACAGCTGCACCCAGCACGGGCCGCGCCCAGGCACGGGACAGGGCCTGAAGCAGCGAGGGTGCGGCGTTGGTTGTGCTTGTGCGAGACATGTCGCTCATGAACGTAGGCTCTGGGCAGAGACTCGGGTAGATTGTCGGGCCTGCCCAGCAGCACAGTGCAGCTGGGCAGGCCTAGTACAGTGCGAAATATAGGCCAAATGATAGCACCGGCGAGTGACGGCAGTCACAAGGCCCTTGATTGGCGCATTTGCCATTACAACTCAAGTACTTATAATCCCGGCTCAATTGCATCAGCCCCCGCTGGACGCGCCTTCAGGCACTGCATGGTCGTCACCCCCGAGCTGCTCAGATTCTTTCCCCTGCTCAAGACTCTGCCCCAGGCGAGCCTGGAGCAGCTGTCGCCGCTGTGCAGCATCCAGCGGCTGGCGCGACGGGCGATTATATTGAAGGCTGGCGCGGAGCCGAATGAGGTCTGCCTCTTGTTCGAAGGACGCCTGCAGGGCGTTGATTTCACACTGGATGGTCGCGAAGTAGGGCTGTACTTCGTGGAGCCGGGCGACTTTTGCGGCGAGCTGAGCTTGTTTGATTATGGCTCACAGCCCGAGTTCGTGATCGTGCTGACTGCCGCCGTTGTGATTGGCGTACCGGTGGCTGCCTTGCGCGCTTTGATGCCGGAGCATCCCTCCATCATGCAACTGCTCGGTATGCGGCTTGCCGCGCGTCTGCGCCAGATGACCCAGCAACGCTCGCTGCTCGGTATGCCGAATATTGCCCAGCGCGTGTGCTGTCAGCTGTGGCTGCTGGTGCCGGAAGCCGAGCGCAGCGGCACCAGTGCTGTCATCAAGGCACCGCCCACGCATCTTGAAATCGCGATCATGCTGAACCTCAGCCGCGAAACCGTAACTCGCGTATTCCAGTCACTGCAGGGGCGTGAGGTGGTGCAGCGTGATGGCTCCACCCGCTTGCTGGTGCCCAACCTGCCACTGCTCAAAGCACTGGCTGACGGCAGCCAGGAGCTGTAGCAAAACAGAACATAATCAGTATGTTGTTGCAGGTAATTTATTACACAGCCCGATGCTGGCGCGTTACAATCCAACGCCGACAAATGACAAGCTGCGCTTGAATCGACTCAACCAGGCCCCATCTATGTCCCTTCTGCATTCAGCCAGCCCGGCCCCACAAACAACGAAAGAATTTTCATGAATCGACCAAACCTTTCATCCGGAACCCAGGAGCTGCAGGCCACGCTGGCTTCGGTCAAGCAGCATTTCATCTACGTTGGCTGCTTCAGCGCAGCCATCAACCTCCTGCACCTGGTGCCCATCCTGTACATGCTGCAGGTGTATGACCGCGTGCTGTCGAGCGGCAGCTATTCCACGCTGGGCACACTGACCTTTCTGATGGTCTTCCTGTTGATCGCGATGGGGGGCTTTGAGTGGGTGCGTTCCTACATTCTGGTGGCCGCCAGCAACAAGATCGAGCTGGAGCTGCGTGATCGCATTTTCAATGCAACTTTCAAGCTCTCGCTGACCGGCGGCAACAAAATGGGCGCCCAGCCCATCAATGACCTGATCGGCCTGCGCCAGTTCATGACCGGCAATGGTGTGTTCGCATTCTTTGACGCACCCTGGTTCCCGATATATGTCGGCGTGATGTTCATGTTCCATTTCTGGTTTGGTGTATCCGCGATCATCGCGGGAATCATCATGGTGGCCCTTGCGATTCTTAACGAACGCGCAACCAACCAAAAGCTGAAAGACGCCAACACCCAGGCCAGCCAGGCCTCGGCGCGGCTTAACAGCAGCCTGCGCAATGCCGAAATCATTGAAGCCATGGGCATGACGGACAGTGTGCGCAAAGGCCTGCACAGGCAGGGCGAAAACGTCCTGCTGTTGCAGACTGAAGCCAGCAAGTCTGCAGGCGCCATGACGTCGTTTTCCAAAACCTTCCGCAGCATCGTGCAGTCCTTGATGATCGGCCTCGGCGCCCTGCTGGCGCTGAGCCAGGAAATTTCGCCTGGCTCTCTGATCGCCGGCTCCCTGCTGCTGGGTCGTGCGCTGGGTCCGATCGACATCCTGGTCGGCACCTGGAAAGGCTTCTCGGTAGCGCGTGCGCAATACGATCGCCTGGCCAAGCTGCTCGACCAATTGCCGGCTGAGCCGCAGCGCATGCAACTGCCCCCGCCACAGGGCAACCTGCTGCTGGAGAATGTCATCGTGGCGCCTCCTGGCTCGCGTACTCCGGTATTGAAAGGTATCAGCTTCCAGCTCAATGCTGGTGAAGCGCTGGGCGTCATTGGACCCAGTGCATCCGGCAAATCCACGCTGGCCCGCGCCATCCTCGGCATCTGGCCGGCCGGCAGCGGCAAGGTGCGGCTTGACGGCGCCGATATCAGCGCCTGGAACCGCATCGATCTGGGCCCCTACATCGGTTACCTGCCGCAGGACATCGAACTGTTCGACGGCACCATCTCGGAGAACATCTGCCGTCTTGGCGAGGTGGATGCCGAAAAAATCGTGGCTGCTGCCGAGCTCGCCGGTGTGCATGAGCTGATCCTGCGCCAGCCAGACGGTTACGATACTGTGATCGGTGGCAGCAGCGGCGTGCTTTCCGGCGGTCAGCGCCAGCGCATCGGTCTGGCCCGCGCCATCTACGGCAACCCCAAACTCATCGTGCTCGACGAACCCAATTCCAACCTGGACGACCAGGGCGAACGCGAGCTGGTGGCGGCCATCAATCGCGTCAAACAAAGTGGCTGCACTGTTGTGGTGATCAGTCATCGCACCATGGTACTGGGCTGCGTAGACAAGCTTCTGGTGCTCAAAGACGGCTCTACTTTCGCCTTTGGTCCGCGCGACCAGGTGCTGGCCGCACTGCAAGCACAGCAACAACCGGCTGCCGCAGGTGCAGCGTGATCCAGCATCGAGCAAGGGAATACTAACGTGACACAAGCCACCCCAACTCCCAACGCCGTTATGCCCGCGCCTGGCAAGGCAGCGGCGCCAGCAACAGCACCAAAAGTGATCCAACCCTCCAGCATGGTTGAGACCGGCATTGAGCGTCCCCGCCAGATCGGTCTTGGCATCGCCTTTCTGGTGTTCGGCGTATTCGGCCTGTGGGCCGCGCTGGCGCCGATCGACGGTGCGGCGTTTGCGCCCGGCATCATCCGGGTGGGCTCTTACAACAAGGTTGTGCAGCATCTGGAAGGCGGCATCGTCAAAAGCATCAACGTGCGCGGCGGTGATCATGTGCGTGCCGGGGATGTGCTCCTGGTGATGGATTCGACGCAGTCGCAGGCACAGCTGGAAATTCTGAACGGTCAGCTGCTGACAGCACTGGCGTTTGAAGCGCGCCTCATGGCGGAACGCAACGACATGGAGAGCGTCGACTATCCGCCGCAGGTCAGCGCCGCAGGGCAGTCAGGCACCAATGAAATCACGGTGCAGAACCAGATCTTCAAGACACGCAAGGCTGCGCGTGAAAGTTCAATTGCCGTACTGGAGCAGCGCATCGAGCAGTTGCAGTCGCGCATCGGGGGCTTGAGAGCCCTGCAGGCGTCCAAGACCACACTGGCAACCTCCTATGAGGAAGAGCTGGAAGATATCCAGGCTCTGCTGGATGAAGGGTTTGCCGACAAGCAGCGTCTGCGCGAGCTTGAGCGCAGCTTTGCTGCTGCCTCTGGCGAAGCGGCTGATCTGCGCGCCAACATCGCCTCTGCCGAAATCCAGATCGGCGAGACGCGTCTGCAGATCATCCAGACCGAGAACGAATTCCAGAACGATGTGGCCAACCAGCTGGCGGAAGTGCAGAACCAGCTGAAGGACATCCGCGAGCGCATCACCGCCAACTCCGACATCGTGTCACGCACCGATGTGCGTGCGCCTATCGACGGCATCGTCAACAACCTGCAGGTTCACACCGAAGGTGCTGTGTTGAGCCCGGGTAGTGCTATTGCCGAGATCGTGCCGCAGGGTGAAGAGCTCATCATCGAGGCGTCTGTTGCGCCAATCGATATCGATCGCGTGTCGGAAGGCCTGGAGGCCATGGTGCGCATGTCCTCCTTCAACGGCAAGAGAGTGCCGACTTTGTACGGCACGGTGGAAACACTGTCGGCCGATGCCATTACGGACCCCAACTCCGGTGCTTCCTACTACTCTGCGCGCATCGCGCTGACACCCGAATCCATCGATGATCTGGAAGGGCTGGAACTGGTGCCTGGCATGCCGGCCGAAGTCCACATCGCCACGGGCTCGCGCACCTTCCTGCAGTACATCATGAAACCGCTGTCCAATGCAGCCGCCCGCGGCCTCAGGGAAGATTGATCCACATGAAAATTGCCAAGCGCTTGGTCCGCAAGACCTCTGCACTGCTGATGGGCCTGTGCCTGCCGGTGCTCAGCCTCGCACAGCAATTGCCGCAGGGCTCCACGCTGGAAGAGTTCTATATGTCGGCGCTGGAAAGCAGCCCAATTCTCGGCATTGCCCAGGAGCGCTGGAACCTGAATTCGGCGCGCAAAGCTGCCGCTACCGGGCAACTGCTGCCGCAGATCAACGCGAACGCCAACATCTCTGACAACGAACGCCAGTCGCGCGGTTTCACCACCAACTTCGAAGGTGAGCGCTACTCGGTCCAGCTCAATCAGGTGCTGTTCAATTGGCAGGCGTTCAACGCCCGCAGCCGTGCCGCCCTGCTGGAAGACCAGGCTGAAGCCGAGTACTACGCGCAACTCGCCGTGCTGCTGACCGAGATTGCCGACAGTTATCTGGGTGTGCTGCAGGCAGAAGATGCGCTGCGTTCGCTGGATTCGGAACTGGAAGCGATGACAAACCAGGTAAATCAGTTGCAGTCGCTGTTCGATCGCCAACTTGTGCAGGTTACGGCACTGTATGACGGGCAGGCCCGCCTGGCTGGCTTGCAAGCCCAGCGGGTTACGGCTGACAGCGAATTGCAACTCGCGCGTGCTGCATTGCGCGCGCTGTCGAATCTGGAGCCAGGCATGCTGGAACGGCTGCCGGAGGAAATTGTGGTTCCTCCGCTTGAGGGCGATATGTCCGAATGGATCGATCGCACGCGTTCCAACAACCTGACCATCGAAGCGCGTGAACTTGCATTCCAGGCGGCACGCAAGCAGGTCGCAGAAGCGCGCGGCGCTTACATGCCGCGCGTATCGCTGATAGTACAGCAGCTTCAATCCGATACCGGTTTCGACAACCAGCAGACCGACCAATACGAAACAACTTTTGTCGGCGTGGATGTACAGGTGCCGCTGTACGCTGGTGGCCGCAACCGCGCCGGCGAGCGCGAAGCGCAAAGTCTGCGGAATATCGCGCAGAATGAATTGCGCCAGACCCAGCTCGACATGGTCGAGCGCGCCCGCACAGCGTTCCTGCAGGTCAAGACGGGAGAGGCACGCATCGTGGCGGGACAATCACTGCTGGAATCGACCACGACCTCCTATACCGCAATGCAGCGTGGCTTTGAGCTGGGCACCGTCACCAGCGTTGAACTGCTCAATGCCTTGCGGGACCGCTTCCAGTCCGAACGCGAGCTGCAGCGTTCACGCTACGATCACTTGCGTGCCATGCTGGATCTGCGCCGGGAAGCCGGCGATCTTGAAGCCGATGATTTGCTCGAGATCAGCAACATGCTGGTCGGGCGCTGATTACGACCAGTAATGAGCAAGATTGACGTAGCCGCGGGCCAGCCCGCGCTGCTCCACGTTGAGTTCTGCTGCCAGCTTCACCTTTTCATAGATGTGAACGCTGCGTTCACACATCAGGTAGACATCCACAAAGTAGTAACCCTTGAGTAGAGCGATCGCCGGGAAGTGAATACTGGCCGTAGCAAGACCCTGCGCGTCGGCCTTCAAGGTCACGCCATCATTTACCGAGCCTGCGCTTGTCACTCCGTTACCATCCCCGCTGGAAATAACCACACCAACGCTTGGTACCGGCACACCTCTGCCGGCGTAAAAACGCACCCGGATCTCAAGGTTGCTCTTTTCGCTCTTGATCAGGTGCGAGCGTCCCGGCACCCCGTCCACCAGCACGCTGATGTTGAGAATGCGCGGCATCTCGCCACCTGCAGGCTGGGGTGCATCACGCACGCTGGATGCTTCGTGTGAAGCCGCATCTTCCTCCTGCCGCAGCGTGCGTGTGTTGAGGAACTCACTGTAGTGCGCGATCACGGACGCAGGATCACCGTCCTCGCGGATGCGGCCCTCCTCGATCCAGATCACGCGATCGCACAGCGCTTCCACCTGGTACAGTGAATGCGAGCAGAAAAAGATGGTCTTGCCGGCTTCCTTGAACTTCATGATGCGTTCGAAGGAACGGCGCGCAAAGATGCCGTCGCCCACTGACAGCGCTTCGTCGATGATGAGGATGTCCGGGTTGACGTTGGTGGCGGCAGCAAACGCCAGGCGTACGAACATGCCGCTGGAATAGGTCTTTACCGGACGGTGGATGAATTCACGGATGCCGGAAAATTCCACGATGTCATCGTAGATGTGGTCAGTCTCGGCCTTGTTCAGGCCCTGGATGGAACAATACAGGTAGATGTTGTCATGGCCGCTCATCTCGGGATGGAAGCTGGCACCGAGCTCGAGCAGCGCCGCAATGCGGCCGCGCACATCCACACTGCCACGGCTCACTTGCAAGGTATTGGCCAGTACCTTTAACAGCGTGCTCTTGCCGGCGCCGTTGCGGCCCACCACGCCGACTACCTCACCTTCGCGCACCTGCAGCGAAACATCCTGCAGCGCCGCGCTCAACTGATGACAGGGCTTGCCGGTAAGAATTTCGCGCACGCGGTCGAAATCACGCGCATACAGCTTGTAGTCCTTGCTGACGTCCTCGAGGCGGATGACAGTCTGTTTCATCATAGCACCTCACGCACGTGCGGCAGGCTGCGCCGGAATAGCACCCAGGCCGGGCCAAGCAGCAACAGCCACAGGCCCCAGAGCCGGTACATGGCGTTGAATGGCAGCGGCTGCAACTCTACCAGCGCATGTATGCAGCGCATCAGGTCGGCGAAGGGATTGAGCCAGAGCAGGGACTGCAGACCTTCAGGCGCCATGTCCGGCAAATACAGGATGGGCGTGGCATACATCAGGAAGGTCAGCAGGATCGGCAAGGCCTGCACGAAGTCGCGCACGAATACGCCAAGCACCGAGAACAGGTAGATAAGTGGCAGCAGCCACAGCAGCAGCAATGGAATCACCAGCACGGCGGCGAGCGCCGCCAGCGGGCCGTACATCAACAGGCATACCAGCACGTAAACCAGCGTGTAGATGCATCCCGGCACCAGCAGGATCAGCACCGGCAGGATCTCCACGGGAAATGGCGAACGCCGGTAGAGGTTGCTGAACTCGCGGAACAGGCCGCTGCTGCGGCTCAGGACTTCGGTGAGGCAGAACCACGGCAGCATGCCGCTGAGCAGGTATTCCAGGAAGGAGGGCCCGCGTACTTCGCGCATGCCGTAAATGATGTCGAAGAGGAACCAGAAGCCGGCCACTTGAAGTGCCGTCTGGATCAGCGGCCAGGCGCGACCGAATACGGTGCCGGAGCTGCGGTTGACGAAGTCACGCCGCACCAGCATGTTCAGGAGGCCGGCATGGTCGCGCGAAAGCCGCGCCGGGATGGCGAGCGCGGCGTACAGATTGATTGTATAGCGGACGAGAAAATTCACCGGGCTATTCTATGTTGGAAGAGCCCTGCCGTGGCAGGTCTATGTTGGAAGCGCCCTGCAGTGACGGGTCTGCGTCGGACAGTCCCGGCTGGGGCAGGTTTTGATAAGGCATGACCTTGAGTACTCGCGGTCGCTCGGTCGGGCCGAGTGCCTGAACCAGCTCGGCATAGGCAGTCGTCGCGGTGCCTGCTTCTGGCTCGCGGTAGACCGTAAGGGTGTAGTAGTCGCCCATCTTGCGGCTGTTGAGCCAGGGCCGCAGCAAGGCCATGCTTTCGGCGGGTACCAGCTGCGCCACGTCACCGTTGCCACGGAACTCGTTTTCAGCGCGAAACGCCAGGATCCCGGCAATCATTGCATCGTCGAGGCCGGGCAGCAGGCGCATGGCTTCCACCGTGGCAAGGTTCAGGTTGATGAGTTCGCCGTCACCATACAGCGTGAACGCAGCATCAAGGTCGACACCTGCAAAGACCTCGGCAAAGCCACGGATCTGCAGCAGTTCCTCCACGGTCTCGAGGTTGCCGTTACGCGGCTGATAGGGAGGATCAAGACTTTCGTAGTACTCGCGCTCGGCCCCATTCAGACCGGCCTGGTCGTTGAGATCGCGCCAATCGCTCCAGGCCACCAGCAGCGCCTGAACCTGCTCATCAGCATCCTCGCCCAGGCGCTTTTCCAGGATTCGGCGCAACCGCTCCAGACTGATTTCACGGATGTTGATCTTGCCGGCGTGGTCATAGATGCGGACCTTGATTCCCTCGGCCTGCGGGTAATACAGCGTCAGCTCATCGCCATTGAAGCGATAGAAGGGATTGTCATCGAGCTCTTCGGCATCATCCACGCCTTGTAGTGCGCGCGGCTGGCGCTCCAGCAGCACTTCCATCTCGGCCTGGTTCATGGCGGCCAGCAGATCAGCCCAGTCCTGCAGGTCCTGCTGGTGATAGAAGGCTACGCGTGCCGACAGCCGCGTCTGGCTGGCCAGCGCCGTCACCAGAATGGTGAGCAAGGTGATCGTCCACAGCGTGACGATGAGTACCGATCCTGCCTGCTTGTGGTGGTGGATGCTGCGCATGTCAGAAGGCCGGCAGGGTAGGCTCGATATCGTCGTGGCGGTTGGCGCGGATTGGCGCCAAGACCTCGAGCGTATCGAGCTCATTGTCATCCGGGATCCACTGCAGCGACACCGCCAGTGGCAGGCTCTGCATTTCCTCGGCAGGCCAGGCGTCGAGCCAAAGCTTCTCGTCAATGCCACGGCTGATCAGATAGCGGACGCGCAGCCGGTAGCCTGGCAGCAGCACCGACGGTTCTGCCTGGTCCAGGCGCGCATCGGGATTGTCACTGTAGGCCGGCGTCAGTCGCAGCAGCACACCGCGATCATCGTCGGTGTACAGCTGCCACGCGGTAAGACCGCCCTGGCGTTGCGGCGACACACTGGAGACAAAGCTCAAGCCGGTGTCATCCCCCTGGAAATAGACGAAGCGCGCCAGTCGCTCGGGATGGATGTAGGTGTGCGGAAAGGCGCCCTGCAGGGCGCGCTCCACCTGCAACAGTGCCAGCGCGCGGTCCAGTTCGTCTTCCAGCCCGGCACTTTCGTCCTGCCAGTCGTTCACCACGGCATAGACGCCGGCGCTCAACATTCCCAACAGCAGCGCAGTGAGTGTCATCGACAGGAGCAGCTCCAGCAGTGTGAAGCCCTGCTGGTGCTTGTTGGCCATGCCCGCACTGCGTGTCTGCATCATTCGGGCCGCATCAATTGGGACCAGTACACGCCGCGACTGAGCACATCGCCCGAAGCAGTCCGTACTTCGTAGCCGCGCAAGGTGGCGGTGATGGCCTGCGTTTTGCGTTCAGGTGTTTCCAGCAGCAGCTCACTGTCAACGCGCAGCTCCCGGGGTGGCTCCTCGCGCGGTACTTCGCCCGGGGTGTCCTGCAGTTGCGCGAGATTGATCTCGACACGTACGCGGCCAGCTTCCACCAGCGCATCTTCGCTGCGCCAGGCCAGGCGCTTGTTGCCACCGATCACACCGAGCAGAGCGCCGAGCGCAAAGCCGGTGATAGTGAGTGCAACGAGTACTTCCAGCAGGGTGAAACCCCGCACAGTGCCAGCGCTAAGCCTCATCGTCACTTTCCTCGCCATCCCACGCCACGCGGATGCGCCCGGTAACGGAACTGACACGAATCACGGCGCTGCGTTGGTTACGCGAAAAATACACGGTGCCGCCAGTACTGCCGCCCTGGGGGAAGAATGTGATGGCGATATCGTCCACACGCTCGGGGTTGGGCTGGATGTCGTCCTGGTAGCTCAGTTGTACCAACTCGCTGCGCCAGTGACGCTGCTGTTGTTCCACGCTGAGCGTGGCACTGGACTCGGCTGCCGCAGCATCCTCGGCACCACTGTGCAGCTGTGCCGTCACCGGTGTTGCCTGCACCATGGCAAGCCTGCGCGCATAACTCAGGGTGGCCGCGGCCTTGCGGACGTCTGCAGTGAAGGCACTGTTATCCGTGAGCCCGACGTTGGGCGCAATCAGGCCTATGCCCAGCACGATGATGCTGAGTACCACCAACAGTTCAAGCAGCGTGAAGCCGCGTTGCTCAACGCTCGACGTCAGCGTCATCACCCTCACCGCCCGGCGCACCATCGGCGCCGTAGGAGAGCAGCACGAAGTCGCGATCGCCGACCTCGTAGTGGTACTCGGTGGCCCAGGGATCGGGCGGTACTTCGCGCATGTAGGGGCCGGCCCAGGCGTCACGGTTGGTGTCATTCTCCAGCAAACCGTCCAGGCTTTCCGGATAGCGGCCCACGTCGATGCGATAGGAATCCAGTGCGGAGGCGATGTTGGCTATCTGCGCCGACGCGGTGGTGCGCTTGCCTTTTTCCAGGTTGCCGAACAACGAGGGGCCAACCAGGGCCGCGAGCAAGCCGAGGATGGCCAGCACGATGAGCAGTTCGATGAGCGTGAAGCCGCGTTCACGGCGTTGGCGGTTGGTCATGTGCACCTCTTTTTGAATTCGCTGTTTTCTCAATGGACTCTCGCAGCACTACAGGCCCGCTTCGCGCAGCAGGGCGGAAACATGGGTAAAGCTGTCACGGTAGGCACGCAGCACGCTGTCGTCGCGCTCTTCACTGCGGATGATCTGCGGGCGCAGGATCACGAACAATTCGCGACGCGTGTTCTGCTGGTCAGTGTAGGAGAACAGGCGGCCCAGGCCGGGGATGCGCAGCAAGCCCGGAATGCCGCTCTGCTGGTCACTTCCTTCTTCCTGGATCAGACCGCCCAGTGTGATGGTGGATTCGTCGCTGACGACAACCGAGGTCGATATCTTCTGGTCCGTGAAGGTGGGGTTGCCCGCTACACCGGTATTGCCTTCCTCCACCGACGACAAGGCCTGCTCGATCTGCAGGTTCACGTAGCCGTCATCACTGATCTGCGGCGTGATCTTCAGGTCGATACCAACGTTCTGATAGGAGATGTTGAAGTTCTGGGTACCGCCCACGCCAACAGTGCTGCCGTTGTTTACCGGCACACTCTGGCCGACATGGATGCTGCCTTCCTTGTTGTTGGTGGCAAGAATGGTGGGGCGCGCCAGCAAGGTCACTTCATTGTCCTCGGCGATGGCATGCAGGGTTGCGTCGATGACGGCGGAACCGTCGGTAAAGCTGCGCGCCAGGATGAGCCCGGAGCCGGGACCTGCAGCCACATTGCCGTTTGCATCGTACAGCGCCGCTGGCAGCAAGCGCGAACTGATGCGGGCCGGACCGGAAGACAAACTGCCGGAGACTCGCGTCCAGTCGATACCGAAGCGCGTGCCTTCAGTGAGTGTCACCTGTCCGATCACAGTATGGATCAACACCTGCGGCGTAATGCGGTCCATGTTGGAGAGCGTGGCCAGCAGCTGGCGGAACTCACGAGGAGTGGCGCGGATCAGCAGGCTGTTGGTTTCCTCGTCGGCCACGATGGTGACGGTGATGTTGGCAGAGGTAGCACTTTCCGCCTGGCCTGCGGTAGCCGGCACGTTCTGGGGCTGTGCGGTCACGGTAAACACGCCATCGGGGCCAATGCTCTGCAACAGCGATGCGGCATTGGGACCCACCGCCTGTTCGCCCCGTGCATCAGCATTGGCCTGCGCTTCGGCGTCTTCGTTGGTGCTGAATACCTGCGTCAGGGTTTCCGCCAGCGTCAGTGCCTTGAGATTCTTCACGCGGTAGACGAACAGCTGTTCCACCTGTTCCTGGCTTTCTGCATCAAGGATGCGTACCCAACGCGTGACTTCGTCAAAGCCTCGCGCAGCAGGAGCCACCACCAGCACGGCGTTGATGCGATCAAGGCCCAGCACCTGATAGCCCGGTTGCTCCCCTTCGATCAGCGTCAGCAGGCTGGTCAATTCTTCGGCGACATCAACCGCACGCGAGTTCAACAACTCATACAGATGGATGCCCTGGTTCTGGAAAGGATCATCGTCGAGCACTGCCAGCAGTTCGTTGATGCGTTGCAGCTGACCCGGCGTGCCGCTGATACCCAATACATTCGCAGCGCCCAGGCGGACGACGCTGCCTTCGGGCTGCAGCAACGGTGCAAGGATGGCCTCGGCGGCTTCTGCCGAGATGTGCGTAAGCGGTGTTACCTGCAGGACCGTAGATGCCGTACTGGTCGCCAGCGCGTCCGGCGTGACGAGTTCCACTGGCACGTTGGACGCATTGAGCTTGAACTCCCACACAGCCCCGGCCTGCTCGATGGTGACACCGGCATTACGGGCGAGCAGGCGCAGCAGTGGCCAGATGTCGGCATAACGCAGCGGGGCTCCCGGCGAGGTCCGCAGGCTCACCTTGCTGTCGATAGTCGGATCGATGACCATGTTGATACCCAGCACGCTGCCCAGCTGTTCGATGACCCGACGCAGGTCTTCCTGTTCGTAGTTCAGTTCAACACTGTCGTTGCTGGCCTGCGGTTGGGCCGGTGCTGCTTCCGATATGCGGCCGAGTTGCAGTACGCGCCCCACGCGGTTGATGCCGTTGTCCGCTTCACTGTCTGCGCTGCTGGTGACAGGCTCTACTGCCGCGACCGCCGTCGCCTGGGCCACCGTTGCAGCCGGGTTGCTTACAACAGCTGGCGCAGCGCTCGTGTCACGGGCCTGTGGCAGGCTGGCACAGGACGACAGCAGTGCGCCAAGCACGGCGACGGCAAGCTTGTTCTTGTTGGCCATGTTCATTCCCAGGCTCCCGTTAGATGTCCATGGTGTTCATGCTGAAGACCGCCGACAGCATGACGATGATGATGCCGCCCACGGCGACACCCATGAAGAGAATCAGCGCCGGCTGCAGCGCGTTGACGAGGCGTGTCATCTGGTCACGCACCTGCATGTCGAAGGTTTGCGCCAGCTTGCGCAGGATCAGTGCCGTGCGCCCGCTTTCTTCGCCCACGGTGACGAGTTGGTGCAGCAGCACGGGAAAGTGCCTGGTACGCGCCAGCGACACGCCGAGCCCGGCGCCACCCCGCACGTCTTCTTCCACTTGCTGCAGATGTGCAATCAGTTCTTCGTTGCTGATCACCTCGCGCGCTACGCGCAGGCCGCGGATCAATGGAATGCCGGCACCCAGCAACGCGCCCAGGGTGCGGGTGAACAAGGCAACATCACGATACAGCAGCAAGTTGCCCATGATGGGCAGACCCAGCAGCCAGGCATCGCGCGCACGGCGGCGCAGTGCGTCAGCATCCACCCAGCGCCAGAAGGCGAACACGCCCAGCACCAAGGGCACAATGAGCCAGCCCCAGTGCTTGATACCATCGCTGAGATTGAACAGGAACTGTGCGGACGGCGGAATCTCCGAGCCGACCTGCTCGAACATGGCAGTGAACTGCGGCACCACAAAAATCAGCAGCAACGCCACCGACAGGACGCCGGTGCACAGCAGTACCAGCGGATAGATCAGCGCGGAGATCACCTGCTTGCGTGTGGTTTCGGCACTTTCGAGGAAGTTGGCCAGATCCGGCAGCAGCTGGTCGAGGATGCCGCCGGCTTCGCCCGCGCGGATCATGTTGACGTACAAGCGCGAAAACACGTTGCCGCGCAGCTCCATCGCATCGGCCAGGCTCTTGCCTTCCTTCACGTCGCGCCGCAGCGACAGCACCAGACGCTTCATGTGTTCTTTTTCGGTGATGCCTTCGAGCAGGGACAGCGCCTTGTCGATGGGTACGCGTGCTTCCACCAGCGTACAGAGGCCGTTGGTGAAGTCCACGAGGTCAGCGTTGCTGATACCACTGCTCTGCTGCGCCAGCGACTGTTTGGCCGCCGCACGAATACGGATGGGCACCAGCTTGCGCGCCTGCAACTGTGCCACGGCCTCGCGCTCGGACTCGGCGCTGAGCTGGCCGCTGCTCAGTTTTCCTTCTGCGTCGCAGGCCTGGTAGTGGTAGTAGTTGATGCTCATATTGCGCGCGTCACCCTCACCACTTCTTCCGGTGTGGTAACGCCCTGGCGCAACTTGTCGAGCGCATCCTGTCGCAAGGTCAGCATGCCTTCGCTGACGGCCTGCTTGCGGATCACATTGGCATCGGCGCCACTGGTGATGAGATGGCGGACTTCGTCGCTGAGCATCAGCAGTTCATACAGGCCCACGCGACCGCGATAACCGGTGCCGCCACAGCGCTCGCAACCGGTGCCGCGGCGGATGAGCGGGTAATCGCGCTTGTCGACCTCCAATACCAAAGCTTCGTCATCACTCATGGCATGCTCCTGCACGCAACCCGTGCAGACACGCCGTACCAGGCGTTGTGCCTGGATGGCCAGCAGCGAAGAACTGATGAGATAGCTTTCCACCCCCATGTCCTGCAGGCGTGTAACAGCACCCGCGGCATCGTTGGTGTGCAGCGTCGAGAACACGAGGTGACCCGTGAGCGCCGACTCGATGGCAATCTCGGCGGTCTCGTGGTCGCGGATCTCGCCGATCATGAGGATGTCGGGGTCCTGGCGTACGATGGAGCGCAGTCCGGAAGCAAAGGTAAGGCCAATGCCCGCATTGACCTGGATCTGCGTGATGCCGTCGAGCTGGTATTCCACCGGGTCTTCCACTGTGACGATCTTGTGCTTCTGGTCGTGGATTTTTTCCAGCGTGGCGTAGAGCGTGGTGGTCTTGCCACTGCCGGTCGGGCCGGTGATGAGGATGAGGCCGTGTGGCTGCGAGATCACCTTGCTGTAGTTGCCGAGGATCGATGCAGGCATGCCCAGGTCGCTCAGCTCGATCGACAGATCACTGCGGTCGAGGATACGCAGCACGATGGATTCACCCAATACACCGGGCAAGGTGGATACGCGCATGTCGAGGTCGCGGTTGCCGATGCGGTAGTCGATGCGGCCATCCTGCGGCAGGCGCTTCTCGCCGATGTCCATGCGCGCCATCAGCTTCAGGCGCGAAGCCACGGCACTCTGGATCTTGATCGGCAGGCGCTCGATCTGCGTCATGATGCCGTCCACGCGGCAGCGGACAACCAGCGAGTTCTCGTTCGGTTCGAAGTGAATGTCGCTGGCATTGAGGTCCAGCGCCCGCGCGAACAGATGATTCACCAAACGGATGATTGGCGCTTCGGAGTCGAGGTCCGCGAAATCTTCGTCCTCGTTGAAACCACTGTAGCGGTCGTCCTCGTCAGTGATCTGCGGCGACAGCTCGGCGCGCCAGTGCCGGACGAGACGCGCCACTTCTTCCGCCGTACCGGCACGAAAACCCACGGCATCGCCGACGATGAAGCGCACCTTGGCACGCAGCTCCAGCGCGGGCAGCTGGTGGAACAGCAGCAGGCCGCTGTCCCGGTAGTCCAGCGCCGGCGCCATGGCATTGGGTTCCAGCAGCTGGCTGAAGATGGGCAAGGACATCACGTGCGGCACCGCGGCATTCATCGCTGGGCGCCTCCCACAAGTGTGGTGGAGTCGGTCGAGCCGGCACGGCTAAAGCCCGTAACGGTAATGCTTCCGGTGAACTGGCGGCGATTCTGGGCCACGGCAAATGCCGTTACAAACAGGCGCGGGCGTTGCGCCTCAAGCGTGTTGAGAAAGGGCAGGACATTGTCCTGTTCAAGCACGAAGCTCAGGTCCTGACTTACCACCAGCCAATCGCCGCTGCGGGCGAAACGCGCCACGCTCATTTCGCGCACGCTGATACCGGACTGCTCCCCGGCCTGGCGCAGACTGCGCTGCACGCTGGGGCCGACCAGGCTGGGATTGTCGCCCTGGAAAGCCCAGGTGGCATACTCGGCCACTTCGGCCTGCTTCATGAGCTCGCGCTCTTTCCAGACCTCCGTGTCATTGATGAGCTGCTCGTAACGCTGCACGCGCTCCTGCAGCAGGGCGATGTCCTCCTGGCCCTTGCGATAATAGTCACCCAGCAGTGGCACCACACGTATCACGAGCACCAGCACCGCGAGGACGCCGAATAGCAGCAACAGTTTCTTTTCCTGGGTCTTCATCTGCTGTGGTGGCCGTCAGTCCTGGGCGAGTTCATGCTTGCCTTCCCATGCCGGGAAGTCGATACCCGACACGTTCATGCGGATGCCGAACTGATCACCGCGGTTGGAGGCGCCACCGCCGGAGGTACCGCGGCTCTGGCCCACGTTGTAAAAAAGTTCCTGCTCCGACAGTTGCTCGATCAGCAGCGCCGGGTCGGGCGAGTATCCGCTGATATCGACGACACCCTTGTTGAGCGTGAAGCTCGACAGCGAATTCTGGATCGGGGCGTTCAATGCGAGCAGCAGGGCAGCAACGTCCTGCTGCGGATACTCCGAGACCGGGCCCCAGATATCGTCCAGGTCATACACGGCGGCCTGACTGCGACGCGCCTCCGCCGATGCTTCCTGCAAGGCCGCCACTTCGCGCTCAAGCAAGGCGCTGCGCACCCAGTTGCCGGCAAACGGCAGGATGAGCAGGCCCAGCACGACCACCGCTGCCAGCGCCGCTCCCTTGCGCTGCTGCCGTGCCAGCAACTGTTTGCCGCGGGTGAGCGCTCCGGCGGGGAAGAAACAATAGGCGGGCAAGGGCTGCAGGCGTGCGCGCAAACCACTCCAGTATTCGCGCTGCAGCGCCACACGCGGCCCCTGGGCAAGAACCGCCTGCTCGGCCTGCCACTGGTCGCGGAACCTTGCGTCGTCCAGATCACGCTTGTGTATGGCATGCCAGGCCAGGACTGCGCCATCCCGCAACTCTACCTGGGTGAGGTGGTGTTCATCCTCATCCAGCAACAGGCCGCTGGCGCCGTCGAGCACAGCGCCTGCGGCCAGGACCCGTGGCTGCAGGGCAACAAGCTCCAGGCCTTCGGCCTCGAACGCCTGGTACAGAGCAGAGGCCTGCTCTTCAGGAAACCACAGGGCGGTACCTTCACCACGCTGGCCATTCAGAGCCAGCAGCAGGGGTTTCTCATAGGCTGGCAGCAGGCTGGAGGCCTGCAGCGACAGGGCCGACCGCAGCAGGCTTTCACCCTGTACACCCAGCATGAAGTGGGTCCCAATGAAACTGGAGGGGGGCAGCAGCAACAGGATCCGGGCGCTGGCCCCCGGCACCAGGCTGCGCGCCGCGCGGGCGATGCGCCCGGCAACATCGAGACCTTCTTCTGTGGGCAAGCGCCGGCTCTCGCCATTGGCGCAGTTGCCGAGCTCCTCACCGAACAGGACCAGCGCGGTGTCGATACTGGCCAGGAGCCGACGCTGGGCCGATGCGGCATGGAGCTGGTGCAGCTTGGCACCCAGTTCCGGCAGCGTCAGATTGTCGACTATTGCGCGTAAGGCCATGAGGTTTCCATTGCGGCCGCTGCCTGTGCAGCGGGGAGTCCTTGCCCGCACAGCCTCTCAAGAGGCCCCCGGGCAAAGGGGGGCAAAAGTTTAGAATATTTTCATTTCCAACGTGTAACTATTTAAAAAGTTTCAACAAATGTGAAGATTTGTTAAAGGGCCAAAAAAACGCCCGTGCAATGACGGGCGTTTCGAGACGTTCAGGGCCTGTGGGCTCAGGCTCCCGTGCGTTCCTTGTTGATCAGGAAGTCGACGATCTTGAGCTGGTCGGCCTGGGTCGTGGCGGCATCGCCAGTAACACGGTATTTACCGTTCACGATCATGTTGGGCACGCCACGCACACCGTAGTCACGCATGCGGGTACCAGCCTTCTTGACGGCGGAGGTCACAGAGAATGACTTCCAGGTCTTGTCGAAGTCGGCATCGCTGACGCCCTGTGCCACAAACAGGGCCTTCACTTCGGCTTCGGTCTGCAGGTAGTTGGCCTTCTGGTGGATTTCGGAGAAGGCTACCGGGTGGATCTTGTCGAGCACGCCAAGGGTTTCGGCGGCGTAGTAGATCTGGGCATGAACTTCCATCAGCTGGTTCCACATGCCGGGGCTGCGCACGAAAGTGACGTCGGCGGGCAGGTTCTTCTTCCAGCTTTCAAGAAGAGGCTCAAAGGCGTAGCAGTGCGGGCAGCCGTACCAGAACACCTCGGCCACTTCGACCTTGTTGGGGTCGGCGGTACGCACGGGGGTTTCGAGGACTTCGTAATGAGTTCCCTCCACATACAGCGGGGGCTGGGCGAAGGCGGCGGCCGCGAACACTAGACCGAACAAGAGGCTGCTGAGTTTGACGATGGCTTTCATGGTTGCTCCCTGGGGTGACTGTACTGTCAGAGACCCTGATTCTATTGGTTTCTTGCGGGCGCTCGAGTATGCCACAAAGAATTGAAAAAGGGTGCCGCTGGGCACCCTTTTACCTGGTTCTTGCTGAATGCCGCCTGAAGGCGGCGCGCAGGCTCAGCGCAGGCCGGAAACGTAGGAGGCCAGTGCCGCGATTTCCACGTCGTTCAGGCGTGCCGCGATGGTACGCATGATGGAAGCGTCGTCGTTGGCACGCTCGCCGGCACGGAAGGCCCGCAGAGTCAGATCGGTGTAAGCCACGTCCTGGCCGCTCAGCGAGGGGTAGCCGGCGGAGGCGTTGCCCTTGCCGTCAGGGGAATGGCAGGCGGTGCAGGCGGCTATGCCGAGATCCGCGTTACCGGCACGGTACAGGGTCTCGCCGAGCTCACGCTTGGCTTCTTCGACGGCGCCCTGGGCCAGTGGCTGGGCATCAAAGTAGGCAGCAACGTCGGCCAGATCCTGGTCGTTCATGGCGGTCAGCATGCCAGCCATCAGCGGCACATTGCGCACGCCGCTCTTGATCTCCTGCAACTGCTTCAGCAGGTAGCGCTCACCACGAGCACCCAGCCTGGGGACATTGGGAAGCAAACTGTCATTACCGCTCTGGCCGTGGCAAGCCACGCATACGGCGATCTTGCTGGCGCCGGCATCAGCCGAGCCTTCCTGGGCAAGAGCAATGGAACTGACGGAGGTGACAAGCACAGCCGCGACGACGCTTTTCACGAAATTCACGATATTCACGATAGATTGACCTTGTGCATGCTTGAACGGAAGTTGGCCGGCTCTTTGTCCCAAAGGGACTGAAAGTGCCTGTGCTACAATGCCCCCTGTTTTCGGGCGGGCGGATTATACCCCAAGGCCTGCCACCAGCCAAAGTTGCCTTATACGTGCCTGCCGTCATTCCTTTCAATACCGCCATCTACAGCATCAGTGCCGCCACTCTGGAGCAATGCCCCCCCGACACCGCGCTCGAGGTGGCCTTCGTGGGCCGCTCCAATGCCGGCAAGTCCAGCGCCATCAACAAGCTGACCAGCCAGCACAAGCTGGCCCGTACCAGTAAAACCCCGGGGCGCACCCAACTGCTGAACTTCTTTACCCTCGGCGACAACCGCTTTCTGGTGGATCTGCCCGGCTTCGGCTATGCCAAAGTACCGCCGGCCATGAAGCGGAAGTGGCAGCAGCAGCTGGAGCGCTATCTGCGGCTGCGGAAGTCGCTGAAAGGCCTGGTGCTGCTGATGGATATTCGGCATCCCTTCAAGGATAGCGATGAGACCATGCTGGCGTGGTGCCTGGACGCCCGGCTGCCCCTGCATATCCTGCTGACCAAGTCCGACAAACTCACGCACGGCGCTGCCCGAGGCGTGCTCTTGCAGACCCGCAAACAGATGGCTGACCACGCCGACCTGGTGTCGCTGCAGCTGTTTTCTTCGGTAACGGGAGAGGGTGTTGATGAGTTGCGCCTGAAGCTGAGTGCCTGGCTCAACCCGGAACCGGATGTCGCGTAGGGGCGGGCGCAGGGGCGCGCCGCTACAGGGAATATTGGGGGGCTGAAAAAGAAGCGGGCCCTGACCGTAGGAGAAGACAGTCAGGACCCGGCATTTGCTCCCTAAGGGGCAGTATCTCAAACAGCAGTCTGGAAAAATCGGGGAGAAAAACCATCCTGCTGCCCTTTAAGACTACGGGTCTCCATCGGAAGTTCCGGAGCAACTGAAAAATTTTTGCCTGATCGCTGCACGCACGCTGACACGCTGCTCAGTGTGCCTCATCCCAGTTACTGCCGGCACCCATATCCACTACCAATGGCACAGACAGTGCGGCAGCACTCACCATGCGGAAACTCACACCGTCCTTCAGCAATTCCAGATCACCCCTGGCCACTTCGAACACCAGTTCGTCGTGTACCTGCAGCACCAGGCGCGCATCAAGCCCCGCCACCTTGAGCCACTGGTCGATATCGACCATGGCCTGCTTGATGATATCTGCTGCTGTGCCCTGCATCGGCGCGTTGATGGCTGTGCGCTCAGCCGCCTTGCGCAGGCCCTGGTTCTTCGCATTGATGTCCGGCAGGTAGAGCCGGCGCCCGAACAAGGTTTCGACATAACCTTGCTCGGCTGCCTGCACGCGTGTGTTGTCCATGTAGTTGCGCACGCCGGGATAGCGCTGGAAATAGCGCTCGACGTATTCCTGCGCTTCGGCGCGGCCAATACCCAGCTGGTTGGCGAGACCGAACGCGCTCATGCCATAAATAAGGCCGAAGTTGATGGCCTTGGCGCTGCGGCGCTGATCGTTGGTTACTTCATTGAGGGCACAACCGAAAATCTCGGCCGCCGTGGCGCGGTGTACGTCGAGACCATCGGCGAAAGCCTGCACCAGCCCCTTGTCTGCGGACAGGTGCGCCATGATGCGCAATTCCACCTGCGAGTAGTCGGCAGCCAGCAAGAGCTTGCCAGGTTCCGCAATAAACGCCTGACGGACGCGGCGGCCTTCCTCGGTGCGGATCGGGATGTTCTGCAGATTGGGTTCGGTGGAGGACAGGCGGCCCGTCGCCGCCACTGCCTGCTGGAAAGTGCTGTGGATACGGCCCGTGTCCGGCTGGATTTCCAGCGGCAACTTGTCGGTGTAGGTGGACTTCAGTTTGCTGAGGCTTCGATGCTCAAGGATCACGCGCGGCAGCGGGTATTCCACCGCCAGTTCCTGCAACACCGGCTCCGCCGTGGATGGCTGGCCCTTGTCGGTCTTGCTGATGACGGGATAGCCCAGCTTCTCGAAAAAAATCTTCTGCAACTGCGCAGGTGACCCCAGGTTGAATTCTTCGCCCGCCAGCGTGAAGGCTTCCTTTTCCAGCTCGGCCAGACGCAGCGCCAACTGTTCGCTCTGCTGCCCCAATGCCTTTACGTCGACCTTGATGCCTGCCGCCTCCATGCGCACCAGCACCGGCAGCAAGGCGATTTCCAGGTAGCGGTAAACGCTCGCCAGTTCGCCGGTGCTGGCCAGTTTCTGCCCCAGCACCTGATGCAGGCGCAGGCAAAGATCCGCGCTGCGGCAGGCCCAGCCGCAGGCCCGTGCCACGTCGAGCTGGTTCCAGGTGAGGCGATTGCGGCCCTTGCCCAACAGCAGCTCTTCGGTTTCCAGAACTTCGCCGAGATGCTCTTCGACAAGACGTTCCAGCGCGTGACGATGCACCACTGAATTCAGCACGTAGGATTGCAGCATGGTGTCGTAGCGACGCCCGCGCAGGCGGACGCCAAGGCGTTGCAGCACATGGCTGCCATGCTTCAGGTCATGCCCGACCTTGAACAGGGCCTGGTCTTCCAGCAGCGGCTTCAGCGCGGCGATGACCTCATCCTGCGCGAGCTGCACGCTGGCGCCCAGCATGTCGTGACCCAGCGGGATATAGCAGGCGACGCCCGGCGCGTACGCGAGCGCAAGCCCAACAAGGGGCGCTTGCTTGTAATGCCCCGCTTCCACCAGCACCTGCAGTGAAAGTCGCGCATCGGCTTGGTGCTTCTTGTCCTGCGTAAGCCGGCGCAAGGTCGTGACCAGCGCACGCAGTTCGTCTTGCGTGGTGATGCTGCGGTAGTCGAGTGTCGCGGGCGCGGCAGCAAGAACGGGCGCCGCGCTGGGGACGTTGGCTGCCGCAGGACTGCTTGAGGTCTCTGCACTCGCGCTCTCCAGCGGTTGCATAGTTGCACCGCCAGTGGCGGTCACACCGCCCTCTTCAAGTTCCTTGACCCAGCTGCGGAACTCCAGGGTCTTGTACCAGCTCAACAGGACAGGCCGATCCGGCTCCGTGTGCTTGAGTTCACCGGGCCCGAACTCCAGCGCCACATCCAGCTTTATGGTGGCCAGTTCGCGTGACAGCCGCAGCTGTTCAAGATTGGCGCGCAGGTTTTCACCGGCCTTGCCTTTGATTTCCCCGGCCTTCGCAACCAGATTGTCCAGAGTGCCGAACTCCTGCAGCCATTTGACAGCGGTCTTGGGACCCACGCCCGGGACGCCGGGAATGTTGTCCACCTTGTCGCCCATCAACGCCAGGTACTCCACGATGCGTTCAGGCGGCAGGCCGAACTTTTCCTTCACGCCAGTGCGATCCAGCGTTTCATTGGTCATCGTGTTCAGCAGCGTCACATGGTCGTTGACGAGCTGCGCCATGTCCTTGTCACCGGTACTGACGAGCGTGGGAATCTGCTGCTCCCAGGCCTGCTGCGCGAGCGTGCCGATCACATCATCGGCTTCCACCCCTTCGATGACCAGCAACGGCAGACCCATGGCCTTGACGATGGCGTGGATGGGTTCGATCTGGCTGCGCAGGTCGTCCGGCATGGGTGGTCGGTGTGCCTTGTACTCGGGGTAGATGTCGTCGCGGAAAGTCTTGCCCTTGGCGTCAAACACGATGGCGATGGGGCTGTGCGGATATTGTCTGATGAGGCTGCGGATCATGTTGATCACGCCCTTCGCCGCGCCAGTCGGCTGGCCCTGGCTCGTGGTCAGCGGCGGCAACGCGTGGTAGGCACGGAACAAATAAGATGAGCCGTCCACCAGCACCAGCGGCGGGGCCTTGCTGCTGGGCTCACTCATGGGCGGCTCCTGCACAGGACTGGATGGCATTGAAAACACCTTCGACCAAGGCTGCGAAGGAGCCGTGCTCTACTGTCTGGTTTATACCTAGTACATCGGCTTCCTGCGTACGCAGGCTGGCATCGTCGAGCAGGGCTTCGAGCTGGCCGTGAGCCATACCCGGTTCCACTACCAGGCAGGACAGCTGCGCTTCTCGCAGCGCCTCACGGAAAGCCATCACACTGCGCAGGCCAGGCTCCACGTTGTCGCTGTCGCGCAGCAACAGGGCAGGCGGCATTCCGAATTCGGCTTCGGCGTAGCGGAAGGCATGGTGATAGACCGCCCAAGGCTGAGGCCCTGCATGCTCGACGCGCAGCTGCAACTCGGCATGCAGCGATTGCATCCGGGTGCGGAAGGCAGCCAGGTTCGCTTCATAGCGCACGCGGTTGGGCGGGTCGAGCTCCACCAACTGCTGCACCACGGCAGCAGCGATGAATTCGGCATTGCGCGTATCCAGCCACAGATGCGGATCAGGCCCCGGGTTGGCATCAATCAAATGCAGATCTTCCAGCAACTGGGCTGTGAGCACGGTGCCGTCGATCTGTCCGACAAGCTCCTCCAAAGGCAACTCCATCGCAGGGCCTATCCACACCAGCAGGTCGGCTTCCGCCAGCACGCGCCGTTCGGAAGGACGCAGACTGATGTGATGCGGATCCTGGCCAGGACGGACCACCAACAGAGGCTCTGTGACGCCCGCAGTGAGTGCGGCCACCAGGTGCTCCAGCGGCTTGATGCTGACCGCCACCGTGGGCGCTGCCATTGCCTGAGTGCCCCACAGGCATGAGGCCACCAGCAGGCTGGTGGTAGCAGAACGAAGCAGCAGGGAATGCAGGCAGGACATGGGGATCAGGACTTGGCTTCCGGACAAGGGTGCTATGATATACCAGCCGCTTCCACCGGGGCTCTAATACAAGTCCCATCAGCCAACAACAAAGACCAGCACACTCTTGAGCCTGCTTACGCCACCCAGAATTCCGCAAGCGCTTACACCGGTGTTGCTGCAGCTGCACGATGTCGGCTTCGCCCATGGCTCGCGCCACATCCTGCAACATGTCGCGCTGCAGATTGCGGAAGGCCAGATCGTGACATTGATCGGCCCCAACGGCGCCGGCAAGACCACGCTGGTGAAGATCGCGCTCGGGCTGCTGCCGCCGACGCAAGGTATCGTGACGCGCGCGCAAGGCCTGCGCATCGGCTACATGCCGCAGCGCCTGCGCCTCGAAACCACGATGCCGCTGACGGTGCAGCGCTTCCTGCAACTGGTGCCTGCGGCCACTGCGGCCGGCATCCATGCCGCTCTCGAAGAAGTTGGCGCGAGTGCTGTGCTGAAGTCCTCGCTGCACGACCTCAGCGGTGGTGAGCTGCAGCGCATCCTGCTGGCGCGTGCGTTGTTGCAGGAACCGCAACTGCTGGTGCTGGACGAGCCTACCCAGGGCGTGGACCTGAAAGGCCAGGCCGAACTCTATCGCCTCATCACGCAGATCCGCGACCGCCACCGCTGCGGCGTCCTGATGGTGTCGCACGATCTGCACCTCGTGATGTCGGCTACCGATGAAGTGATCTGCCTGAACCAGCATGTGTGCTGCCACGGCCATCCCGAACAGGTCAGCAACGATCCAGTCTACCTCGAGATGTTCGGCAAGACCGGCGCCGAGGCCATGGCAATCTACACGCACCACCACAACCATCGCCACGATCTTGCCGGCGAGGTCATCACGGAAGTGACGAAAGGCGGCGCAGCATGACGGACTTCCTGCTGCGGGCGCTTGGCGCCGGTCTGCTGCTGGCGCTGGTGTGTGGCCCGCTCGGCTGCTTCATCGTCTGGCGCCGCATGGCCTATTTTGGAGATACGCTGGCGCACTCGGCGTTGCTGGGCATTGCCCTGGGTCTGCTGCTGGATCTGAACCTGCAGGCTACCGTCATAGGCGCCTGCTGCGTGCTGGCGCTGTTACTGGTGCTGATGGAACGCGGCAAACACCTCGCCAGCGATACGCTGCTCGGCATACTCGCGCACAGTTCGTTGGCGCTTGGCCTCGTCACTATCAGCCTCACTGACGTACGCATCGATCTGCTTGCCTATCTGTTCGGTGACTTGCTCTCGGTGAGCAGCAGCGAGCTGATCTGGATGCTGGGAGGCAGCGGCGTGGCGCTTGCCCTGCTGATATGGTTCTGGAAACCGCTGCTGGCCATCACGCTCAATCAGGAACTGGCACAGGTAGAAGGTCTGGATGTGCAGCGGTTTCGGCTGCTGTTGATGCTCATCATGGCGATTGTCGTGGCTGGTTCGATGAAGATCGTCGGCGTGCTGCTGATCACCTCACTGCTGATCATTCCACCGGCTGCTGCGCGGCATTTTGCGCGATCGCCCGAGCAAATGGCGGTGGGCGCAAGTACGATCGGTGCTCTTTCCGTTGCCGGCGGCATGACAGCGTCCTGGTTCTGGGACACACCCACCGGGCCGAGCGTAGTAGTAGTAGCAGCGGTGCTGTTCCTGTTTGGCAGCATCCTGCGCCGGCCATAGGGGCGGGCACGGGGCCCACCCCTACGGCCAGGCGGCAAATACCGAGCGGAATGTCAGTGCCATCTTTTCCGGATCGTGCGGCACCTTGAAGAAGCCGTGGAAGTGGCCTTCCGGGTTGATCAGCACGATCTCGCCACTGTGGTTGACCAGATAGCTGCCATCGTCCTGCGGCACATAACCGAAGGCGATGTTGAGCTGCCGTGCCAGGTTGAAGATGTCTATGTACTGGCCGGTGGCGCCGATGTAGTCCTCGCCAAAATACGCCACGTACTGCCCCAGCTTTTCCAGTGTGTCCCGGTCAGGGTCCACCGAGATCATCGCCACCTGCACCTGCGCGGCGGCATCGACCTCTACCTCCGCGAGTACCTGCTCAAACTGACGAATACTGGCCAGCGTGATCGGGCAGATGTCAGGGCAGAAGGTGTAGCCGAAGAACAGCAACGACCACTTGCCCTTCAAGCGCTCTTCAGTGAAGGGTTGCCCATGTTGATCACTCAACGCAAAGCTGCTGAACCGGCGCGGCAGTTCATAAACGAACAGGCCATTCTCGCTGAGCTGTTCCTGCGTCATCACGGCAGGCGACAGGATGCGGTTGGCCGTAAGACCGGTGACGAGCGCCATGAAGGCGACGCAGCCGATGATGGTGTTGGCGATATTCTTGTTCATAGGTAATGATCGACCAGCAGCGCGATGAACAGCGCGATGAGATAGACGATGGAGTAACGGAAGGTCTGCATCGGGGCGTGCTGCTTCGTCGTCACCATGAGGTTGATCGCGTGGTACAGGAAGCCAACGCCCAGCAGCATCGCGGCGATCAGGTAGGGCAGGCCACTCATGCCCGTCAGGTACGGCAGAGCCGTGCTGATCAGCATCAGGATGGTATACAGAAGGATGTGCAGCTTGGTCAGCTCGTCACCATGCGTGACGGGCAGCATGGGGATGTCGGTCTTGGCGTAATCCTTCTTGCGGTGGATGGCCAGCGGCCAGAAATGCGGCGGCGTCCACGCAAAGATGATCAGCACCAGCAACAGGCCCCCGGCATCGACGGAACCAGTGACGGCGGTCCAGCCCAACAACGGCGGCATGGCGCCGGAGAGCCCGCCGATCACGATGTTCTGCGGCGTGGCACGCTTGAGCCAGCCCGTGTAGATAATGGCGTAGCCGATGAACGACGCCAGCGTCAGCCATGCACACAGCGGGTTCACGAGAAACAGCAGAATCGCCATGCCCAGCAGGCAGATCGCCGCTGCAAAGACCAGCGCTTGCCTGGGCGTAACCTTGCCCTGCGGGATCGG
Organism: Pseudohongiellaceae bacterium; assembly: GCA_044338855.1. Taxonomy (GTDB): domain Bacteria; phylum Pseudomonadota; class Gammaproteobacteria; order Pseudomonadales; family Pseudohongiellaceae; genus CAILUG01. Next base: position 33,534 of record JBIIWP010000010.1, read on the forward strand.
ACGCTTCAGCGTACGCTGCATGATGGTGTCGATGCGATGGTCGATGAGGTGGTTCACCACAGCGCCCGCACCCGATACCAGTGCGATGCCTACGTTGCCCCAGATGAGAATATCGAGCGGCACCATCCCCGGCACGGCGAGGAACATGCCGACGAGCGAGGTCAGCACCATCAGCATTACCACACGAGGCTTGCACATCTCGTAGTAGTCGCGCCAGGTCGCTACTTTGGCAGCTTTCAGAGGTAGTGCCTGAGCTGCACTGTCGTCGGACATTGTGGGTACTCCAGAATCTGTGTTTGCCGCCGTTTCCACGGTCGGTGGCATTCTATCAAAGGCCGAGGACTTGTACCGGGCTTACCAATTTGTGCCTTTGAACAGGCGGTAGTTCAGGCTTACCAGCGAGAGCAGCAACAGCGCACCACCGGCATTGTGAGCCACGGCGACCCACAGCGGCAGCGACCAGATGATGTTGCTCAGGCCCAGCAGCACTTGCACAATCATCAGACCCAGAATTATGTGGGCCTGGTTACGCATTGCGTCTCCACCGGCAGATTTGTACAGCTTGCTCAGCAGGAAGGAGAGGTAAAGCACCACCACAATGGCACCGAGGCGATGCGTGAAATGGATTGCGACACGGCCCGGCGCGTCCATCTGGCCACCGAGATAGTTGGGCCCGATTTCCTGCGAGAAGTTGAAGCCCATGCCGAAATCCATCGATGGCAACCACTGACCCTGGCAGGTAGGCAGTTCCGGGCAGGCCAGTGCGGCATAGTTGGAGCTGGTCCAGCCCCCCAGTGCTATCTGACAGATCACAAGGATCATGCCGATCAGCGCCAGGGGACGGAGTTTATGCCACTGCATGACTGGAACGCTGGGGCGTGGCCATGGCGCGTTCTGCAGGCGCAGGGTCAGCAGCCACAACAAGCTCAGCGTAGTGAAACCACCCAGCAGGTGCGTGGTCACCACTTGCGGCCACAGATTCAGCGTCACGGTCCACATGCCGAACATGCCCTGCAGGATGACGAGGCCAAGCAGGAACAAGGGCAGCTTCATGGGTTGGTTGGGTTCGCGACGATTGCGCCAGGCCATGAGGTTGACAAGGATGATCACGAATCCGAGCGTAGTGGCAAAGTAGCGGTGTACCACCTCCGGCCAGGCTTTTTCCTGCTCGAACGGCGCATTTGGGTAGGCATCTTCCGCGGCTGCAATCTCGTCTGCGGTTTGCGGCATCCAGACATGGCCGTAGCAGCCTGGCCAGTCAGGGCATCCGAGTCCGGCGTCCTTCAGGCGCGTGAACGCGCCGAGAATCACCACGCACACGGCGAGCAACACGGCGAACATCACGAGGTTGTAGGAGGGCTTGGTACTAAGCATGGTGCGTGACCTCTGGTGGTGTGCTTTACATTGGTTTCAACCGAGGCTGCTCTGGTCGAGCAGCTTGTCGATATCATCCAGTATGTCGTCCAGCGTATTCTCCGGAGTGAAAAGGAGCATGATGTTGCCTACAGGATCGGCAACATAGATGAAGTGTTCAGCCACGGGGTCACGGCCAGCAGCTGTCGGCGCGAAGTGTTCATCAAGGATGGCAGGATTGCCTCGCACGATACGCATGTCGGGTTGCTGCTCGGCGAAGGTATCCCGCAGATCCTGGGTCAGTGTGGCCTCAGCGCCATCCACCAACACAAACACGCGCTGCACACGATCCGACTCGCGGTTCAACCGGATGTGCATCTGGCGCAGGAAATACAGACGCTCTACACAAGCGTCATCACAGGCGGCCGTCGACAGGAACAGCAACTGCCAGGGCCGCGGGTCGTATTCATCCGGATCCACGCCGGCCGTCAGTTCTTCGAAGGTCTGGTACGCCGGCGCACCGGCTTCATCCACGAGTCCCAGCGTGGGCAAGTCGAGCAAAGGGGACAGGAGCACACCCTTGTTGGACGTGGCGGTGACGCTGGTCGTACTGGTGATGCGGAAATACCAGCTGGCGAGCACGAGCGGCACGATAAAGCCCGACAACAGGAGCGCGAGTTTCAGTTTGCTGTTGATCACGTTGTTACCTCAATTCTCAAGTTCTTTGCGGGCCAGTGTGCGGGTGCTGTAGTAGAAGTACAGCAGCAGCAGCGCTGTCGCCATGGCAAACCACTGCACAGCGTACCCCCGGTGTTTTTCCGGCGTGGTGCTGACAACGCTCCAGTTGCGCGCCAGCACACCGGGGGTCGCTTCTGCCAGGCGGACGCTGGAACCAAATACGTCCGCGCTTGCCTCGATACCACTCAGACGCACGAGCTCGGCTATCTCAAGGGTCTGGACCAGCTTGGGCCATTCTGCGCCCGGCGCGATTTCACCCAGCACCAGTTGCTCACCGACGGGTACATAGACTGATCCTTGAAGGCGGACACTGTTGTACAGAAGCGGAGGCACTGGCAGATCCTGCCGGGTGGCACCCTGCGCCTGCCAACCGCGGTTGACGAAAACAATCCGGTTGTCCAGCGTACGGAATGGCTGCACGACCTCGAAGCCAACCTGACCTTGGTAGGTGCGGTTGTCGAGCAGGAATACGTGTTCATTGTCGTAATGGCCTTCAAACCATACCTGCAGATATTGCGGGTCTGCGGCAGTATCGACGCTTTGCAGGGCGACCGGAATTTCCATCTGGCGTTCCTGCCAGTTCTGCTGCAGTGCCAGTTTTTCTTGTTCCCGCGCCAGCTGCCAGAAGCCAAGCCGCAAGCACAAGGGCAGCAGAACCAGCACCAGCAGGCTCAGTTTCCAGTCAAACCTGTAGTTGCCTAATACGCGCCAGGGCATCGGCCTGCGCCTCCGTTTGAGGGTACACTGTCACCAATACGTATCATCCAGTCCCGATGGAACCCCATATGCTCAAGGTCGTCATACTCATCCTGCTGATCGCCATGATCGTCAGCCTCGCCAGCGGCGCCGTGTTTTTTTTCAAGGATCAGGGCGGGAGCAAACGTACGTTGTATGCCTTGGGCATCAGGGTGACGCTGGCGGTGCTGCTGATCATCTGCATCACCTATGGTGTGTTGTCGGGCCAGCTGCGCCTGAATGCCCCCTGGCATCAGGGGCCACAGGCCCAACTTACGCAATAAGGCGGCCGAAGCCGCCTATTTGTTCTTGCGGGACCGGTGCTACCGGTCCGTCTCCTGGACGGGGAAAGCCCGCCGCTCCTCAGAAGATATAAACAAAGAAGAAGAGGCAGACCCAGACCACGTCGACGAAGTGCCAATACCATGATGCAGCTTCGAAACCGAAATGATCTTCCGGCTTGAAGTGGCCCTTGATGGCACGCATCAGCATCACGAAGAGCATGAACGCACCCAGGGTCACGTGAAAGCCGTGGAAGCCCGTCAGCAGGAAGAAGGTGGAGCCGTAGATGCCGGAGTCCAGAGTCAAGCCGAGCTCGTGGTAGGCGTGCAGATATTCTTCAACCTGCAGTACCAGGAACACAGCGCCCAGCAGCACGGTCGCAGCCAGCCAGGTGATGAGCTTCTTGCGCTGGTTCAGCTTGAGGGCGGTGTGGGCGATGTGGACAGTGACGCTGGAACTCATCAGCAGGATGGTGTTCCACAATGGCAGGTAGGCTGCAGCGCCGGCAAAGCCAGGCCATGCCATTGATTCACCCGGGTTGGTAAACAGTTCGCTGTTCGGGTTGCTCACCAGCGGCCAGCTGGCCTCAAAACCTTCCCACAGCATGTTGGCCACGCCCTTGTCGCCTTCGCCGCCCAGCCAGGGCACGGAGAAGCTGCGCACGTAGTAGAGGGCGCCGAAGAATGCGGCGAAGAACATCACTTCGGAGAAAATGAACCAGTACATGCCCATCACATAGGAGCGCTTCAGCTGGGCGCTGGGCAGACCCTGGTGGTTTTCGCGAATCTGCGTGGCAAACCAGCTGTACAGGATCGTGCTCAACACTGCGAAACCGGCAAAGGCCATCCAGCTGGACATGGCAGCGCTGCTGCCGGCCTTGATGTCGTTCAGCGTGTTGGCAAGGCCGAACACCATGAGCCACAGACCGAACGATGCCCAGATCGGGTTTTTTGACTGCTCAGGCACATAATAAGGTTCGTAGTTCGCGTTTGCTTGATCGTGGGAAACATTCGCCATGGTGGTTGCCTTCTCAATTTGCCGACAGCGCGCTGCCGGTATTTACAAAATTAGCGGTCACATCGAACAGGGTGTAGGACAGTGTCAGCTTGGTGACATCATCCGGTAGAGCTTTGTCGATGAAGAACAGCAGGGGCATTTCAATTTCTTCCCCGGCTTCCAGTTTTTGCTGGGTAAAACAAAAGCATTCTGTCTTGTGCAGGAAGTCGGCGCCCCGGAACGGTGAAACACTTGGCACCGCTTGTCCGATCACTGCACTATTGCTTGGGTTGCGCGCATAGAACTTCACTTCGTTGAGCTGACCTGGATGCACTTCAATCTGGGCCTGCATCGGGCGGAATTCCCAGCTCATGCCGGCATTGTTGCTGGCGGTGAACTGTACTGTCACGAGTCGCGTGGTATCGACTTCGGCGCTTTCAGCCTCGTAGGCGTAGGGACCACCAGTCTTGCCATTCAGCCCGGTCCACTCGCAGAACACATCATAAAGCGGAACCAGGGCCCAACCGAACCCGAACATGCCGACAACGGTCAACACCAGGCGGGTAACCAGTCTGGTGTTGTTCGTTCTGTTGTCACGATCGGGTTGCACGTCAGGTTCCTGTCCAGGTAGCAGCTGCTTATTTCACGAGCGGCGGCGTGGTGAAGGTGTGGTAAGGAGCGGGAGAATCCACGGTCCACTCCAGACCCTGTGCACCTTCCCATACTTCAGCAGTGGCTTTCTTGCCGCCCATCACGCACTTGACCACGACGAACAGGAACAGCAATTGGCTGAAGCCGAAGATAAACGCGCCAACCGAGGACAGCATGTTGAAATCAGCGAATTGCAGCGCGTAGTCGGGGATGCGGCGCGGCATGCCGGCCAGGCCCAGGAAGTGCTGCGGGAAAAACAGGATGTTGATGCCGACGAAGGACAGCCAGAAGTGCAGCTTGCCGAGGGTTTCGTCGTACATGTTACCGGTCCACTTCGGCAGCCAGTAGTATGCGGCAGCCATGATGGAGAACACGGCGCCGGGTACCAGTACGTAGTGAAAGTGGGCAACCACGAAATAGGTGTCATGGTACTGGAAGTCAGCCGGTGCGATAGCCAGCATGAGACCGGTGAAGCCACCCATGGTGAACAGCACAACGAAGGCAATGGAAAACAGCATCGGCGTTTCAAAGGTGATGGAACCCTTGAACATGGTTGCAACCCAGTTGAACACCTTCACGCCCGTGGGCACGGCAATCAACATGGTGGCGTACATGAAGAACAGTTCGCCGGCCAGCGGCATGCCGGTGGTGAACATGTGGTGCGCCCACACGATGAACGACAGGAAGGCGATGGAAGAGGTCGCGTACACCATCGAGTCGTAACCGAACAGACGCTTGCGCGAGAAGGTCGGGATGATCTCGGATACCACGCCGAACGCGGGCAGAATCATGATGTATACCTCGGGGTGACCGAAGAACCAGAATACATGCTGGAACAGTACCGGGTCACCGCCACCGGCAGCGCTGAAGAAGCTGGTGCCGAAGTGGATATCAAACAGCATCATGGTAACGACGCCCGCCAACACCGGCATTACGGCAATCAGCAGGTAGGCCGTGATGAGCCAGGTCCAGACGAACAGCGGCATCTTCATCATGGTCATGCCGGGAGCGCGCATGTTGAGGATGGTGGCGATGATGTTGATGGAACCCATGATCGACGAGGCACCCATGATGTGCACCGCGAAGATGAAGAAGGTGACGGAGGAAGGTGCATAGGTGGTGGACAGCGGCGCGTAGAAAGTCCAGCCAAAGTTGGGAGCACCGGCTTCCATGAACAGCGTGGAGGCCAGCATCGCGAAGGCGAAGGGCAGGATCCAGAAGCTCCAGTTGTTCATGCGCGGCAGTGCCATGTCAGGCGCGCCGATCATCAGCGGCACCATCCAGTTGGCAAGGCCCACGAAGGCGGGCATCACGGCGCCGAACACCATCACGAGTCCGTGCATGGTGGTCATCTGGTTGAAGAAGTCCGGTTGTACGAACTGCAGGCCGGGCTGGAACAGTTCGGCGCGGATCACCAGCGCGAACACGCCCCCCAGCAGGAACATGGCAAAACTGAACCACAGGTACATCGACCCGATGTCCTTGTGGTTGGTGGTATAGAGCCAACGGGTTATGCCTTTGGCCGGGCCGTGGTGGTGATCGTCGTGTCCAGTCGCCATGTCAGTGACTCCTCAATCTCTTGAATGCTTCTGTATATCGTTTGGTGCGTCGTGTGTACGGCCGGGGCTTACTCGGCGGCAGCCTGCATTTCCAGTATTTGCACGGGAGTAACCATGTCGCCAACGCTGTTGCCGATGGCGTTGCGCTCATAGGTCACAACTGCAGCCAGATCCACCGGGCTCAGCAAGGCGCCGTAGGCAGCCATTGCTGTACCGGCCTTGCCGTTCAGCACGATGTTCACGTGATCCTCAATCGGACCAAGTGCGATGGCGCTGCCAGTCAGTGCCGGGAAGGCCGGGGGCAGGCCCTGGCCATTCTGCTGATGGCAGGCCATACAGAACGTCGTGTAGACGGTCTGGCCCTGGGCAACCAGCTGATCCATGGACCATTCCTGGTTGGCCAGCTCTGCAACTGCTGCTGCTGCTGCCTGCTTCTCAGCCATCCACGCTTCAAATTCTTCCTTCGGCAGCACTTCAACCACTACCGGCATGAAGCCGTGGTCCTTGCCGCACAGTTCGGTGCACTGGCCGCGGTAGATACCAGGTTCTTCGACGATAACCCAGGACTCGTTGACGAAACCGGGGATGGCATCCTTCTTGATGGCAAAATCGGGTACCCACCAGGAGTGGATAACGTCAGCCGCCGTCAGCAGGAAGCGCACTTTGGTGTTGGCGGGGATGACCAGCGGGTTGTCGACTTCGAGCAGGTAGTTCTCGCCCTTGTCGGCAAGGTTCTGGATCTGTTCCTGCGGGGTGGACAGGCTGCTGAAGAACGCCACGTTCTCGCCGTCTTCGGCAAGGTATTCGTACTGCCAGCGCCACTGGTAGCCAGTGACCTTGATGTCCAGTTCGGATTCGCTGGAGTCGTAGATCTGGGTCAATACCCTGGTGGCGGGGACGGCCATGCCGATGAGAATGACGAACGGAATGGCGGTCCAGATGATTTCCACCGTGGTACTGTGGTGGAACGAGGCAGGCACTGCGCCTTTGGACTTGCGGTACTTGATGAGGGAGAAGAACAGGACGCCATAGACCACGACGCCAATCAGCGCGCAGATCAAGGTAATCGTCATGTGCAGGCTGTAGGTTTCACGGCTGATCTCGGTTACGCCTACCGGCATGTTCAGCATGGAATCAGCTGCCAACAGTACCGGCGAGACAGCTGCCAGCAGGAGGGCGACCAGGCCTTTGTAAAAGCCGGAAAGTCGCTGCCAGCTGGCTCGCGCAGGGTTGGTTGCAGACGTGTTGATGATTGGCAGCATGCGCCGGCTCTCCACTTCTTAGATAAAGATAGTCAAAACAAATTCGGGTTAGTTGCGTGACTGTTTCGCAACGGCTTTGTAACTGGTTCTGCGCTGTTGTGAGGTACGTTGGCGCAAGCGGCGCGGATTGTATCAACAAACTTGAGGTATTTGTCATCTGCGCCAGGATTCAGCCGCATGATTTAGGTCAAATTACCCGGGGCACAGCCGCTTGCAGCCTTCCGGGTTTGTTTGGGGCGTCCGCCCGGCTAGAATGCGCCAGCCCCCAAACGTGCATCCACTGGAGCAACCATGGCCATCCGCAGTTACCTCGACCACACCCCAGTTCTTGCCGATCGCGTGTTCGTGGATGGCAGCGCCGTGGTGATCGGACGTGTGACCCTGGGTCCGGACGTGTCGATCTGGCCGCTTACAGCAATCCGGGGGGACGTACACGACATCAGCATTGGCGCACGCACCAACATCCAGGATGGCTCAGTGCTGCACAACACGTCGCGCGACTCCTTCCCACCGCTGGGCTTTCCCTTGGTGGTCGGGGAAGACGTGACGGTGGGCCACCGGGTGATTCTGCACGGCTGCACCATCGGCGATCGCGTACTGATTGGCATGGGCGCCATCGTGATGGATGGCGCAAGCGTTGCGTCCGATACCATAGTAGGCGCCGGCAGCGTGGTAAGCCCTGGCAAGGTACTGGCATCAGGCGGTCTGTATGTCGGCTCCCCTGCCAAGCGCGTGCGGGACCTGCGTCCCGAAGAGCTCGACTTCCTGCGCTACAGTGCGGCCCACTATGTAAAGCTGAAGGACAACCATCTCAACAGCTCGGTATCCATCACGTAAGTTGGCGGCGCAGTTCAGCGATCACGCCACTGGTGTCAGGACGAACGCCACGCCATAGCTTGAAAGATTCTGCGGCCTGCTCCACCAGCATGCCAAGCCCATCAACAGCAATAGCTGCACCAAGAGTCAGTGCCCACTTACAGAAAACTGTAGGCTCGGCGCCATACATCAGGTCGTAGCAGCAAGTCTGGTGCGCCACTACCCCAGTCGGCACGGGAGGGAGCTCGCCCTGCAGACTGGCCGCCGTGGCATTCAGGATCCAGTCGAAAGGCAGAGCTTCCACCTCATCAAAGCCGCCGCCTTGCACCGGACCCAGCGCACTGAAAATGGCGGCCAGCTCGCGTGCCTTGGCGGCCGTGCGGTTGGCTATGAATACGCTGTGGGGCAGCTGCTCCAGCAAAGGCTGCAGGATGCCCCGCGTTGCCCCGCCCGCACCAAGGACGAGGATGCGGGAATCGCGCAGGGCATGACCAAGGTTTCCCGTAATATCCCGCACCAAGCCAAGGCCGTCCGTGTTGTGGCCGTACAACTGCCCGTTGCCATCCCGCATCAAGGTGTTCACCGCCCCCGCCAGTGTGGCCTGGGGGGATAACGATGCAGCCAGCGCAAATGCTTCCTGTTTGAACGGTACGGTGACGTTGAGACCCTTGCCGCCCGCCGCGAAGAAGTTATTGGCGCGCAGGGCGAAGCGGTCCGGCTCGGCGAGGATGCGCGTGTACTCCAGGTCCTGTCCGGTCTGACGTGCAAAGCTGGCGTGGATCCATGGCGACTTGCTGTGGGCTACGGGATTGCCGATGACAGCATACTGGTCCGTCACTGTGTTACACCCAGTCGCGGGCAGCGAGGTAATGCGTGTACAGCCTTGCTTCCTCGGTGCCTGCCTCGGGCTGCCAGTTGTATTCCCAGCGTACTTCCGGTGGTAGCGACATCAGGATCGACTCGATGCGGCCCACGCCGGACTGCAGCCCGAAGATGGTGCCGCGGTCGATCACGAGGTTGAACTCGACATAGCGGCCACGGCGGTACTGCTGGAACCACTTCTCGCGCTCGCCCCACGGCTGGTCCTTGCGGCGCTGGATGATCGGTACGTAGGCATCCAGATAGCTGTTGCCCACAGCCTGCAGGTAAGCAAAACACTTGTCGAAACCCCATTGGTTGAGGTCGTCGAAGAACAGGCCACCGATGCCGCGGGGCTCCTTGCGGTGCTTGAGGAAGAAATACTCGTCACACCACTTTTTGTGGTTGCGGTAGACCTCCGGCCCGAAGGGTTCACAGGCCTTTTGTGCGGTCTGGTGCCAGTGCACGCAATCTTCATCGAAACCGTAATAGGGCGTGAGGTCATAGCCGCCGCCGAACCACCATACCGGCTCCATGCCAGGCTTTTCCGCGATGAAGAAGCGGATGTTGGCGTGTGAGGTGGGCACGTAGGGACTACGCGGGTGGATCACCAGGGACACACCCATCGCTTCGAACTGTGAGCCTGCCAGCTCGGGGCGCCCGGCCGTTGCCGATGCCGGCAACGAAGAGCCAAATACATGCGAGAAATTGACGCCGCCTTTCTCCAGCACGGCGCCGTTGCCGATCACGCGGGTGATGCCGCTGCCGCCGGTTTCACGCTCCCAGGCATCCGTGAAGAAACTGGCTCCACCATCGGCTTGTTCGAGTCCAGCGCAGATTCTGGACTGGATATTCAGGAGATACTCTTTGACTGCTTGCTTGTCTGGCTGATTGGACTGCACCTTGGTTCTCGCTCTGCAGGATTTCGTGGATACGCAACCGCCCTCTTGGAACGCTGCGCACTGGCAGCTTGCGCTGCAGTTTGTCGGATTTTTCAGTATCAGCGCAGATCTGTCCATCTACGCAGAAAGAGGTGCGCGCTGACATTCGCGGCAACTTTAGCAAACTTTTCTTTTGCCCACGGAGGCGCAAGTTGATCTGGATCAGGCCGCAACCAGGTATTGGGATGGTGCCCGAGGTCTGGTGGTTGTGAGAGGTCCGGGCCGGATTCAGCGGCTGCGTACATAACTGCCCGCATGGCACTCCAGCAAGCCCGCAAGTTCCAGCTGCAGCAGACAGGGCAACAACTGCGCAACAGCAAGCTCAAGGCTTGCGGCCAGCGCATCGACACTTACAGGATTGTATGCGATATGGCCCAGGATGTTGGCGCTGACCTCATCCAGAGCATTGAGCGCGGTCTCGTCTTGCGGGACAGCAGCGCCGCGCCCCTTTTCCCATGCCAGCAGGCCCCCTGTCTCGGCAAGGATATCCGCGACTTCTTCTACCAGCACGGCACCCTGCCGTAACAGGCGATGACAACCACGACTCTGCGAACTCTCGATGGGCCCTGGTACCGCGAAGATCTCGCGGCCTTGCTCGGCCGCCATGCGTGCGGTAATCAGCGAGCCACTCGACAGGGCCGCCTCTACTACAAGTACGCCGTGGGAAAGGCCGCTGATGAGGCGATTACGCCGCGGGAAATGCCAGCTCAGCGGGCCGGAACCGGGTAGGAGCTCCGAAACAAGTGCGCCCTGCTCACTGATGGCTGTTGCCAGTCCGGCGTGACGCTCAGGGTAAATCCGGTCCAGTCCGGTGCCGAGCACCGCGACGGTTCTGCCGCTGGCCAGCAGCGCGCCTTCGTGACCTGCGGCGTCGATGCCGAGCGCGAGTCCACTCGTAATGACGTACCCGGCCATGCTTAGTTCACGCGCAAGCCTGGTCGCAAGACGCTTGCCGGCACTGCTGGGTTTGCGGCTGCCAACCACCGCAAGCTGTGGCAGGCACAGGACGGCAGGATTGCCACGCACAAACAACAATGGGGGTGGATCCGGAATGGTGGCCAGCAGCGGCGGATAATCGGGTGACAGTCGTGTCAGTACATGATGGTCGCTACTGCTGCACCAGTGCTCACAAGCGTCCACCTGTGCAGTCACGGCCTCTGGATAATCAGCCTCGCGCAACCGGCAGAGAAAGTCGCCAAGTTCCGGCTGATGTTGATAGCGACGCCAAAGTTCACGCGCCTTCTGCTTGAGGGCGGCCAATTCCGGGCCGGTGGTTTCCTCGGGGGAGCAGGCACATTGGAACAAAGCGGTCAGCAGCAGCCATTGCCGCAGGGGGACGGTGGACATCGCGATCTTCCTTGATCTGCAGTGAGTGGCAGTGCGTCGGGCGCTGCCGCTTGTGTTTACACGTCAGCGGCGAGCCCTAAGGCGTTAAAACCCGGTCGTTGAGCCTGGTGGCATCAGAGCTTTCCAGCACCAGCGCCATGCTGGTGTTTTCAAACACCCGGTAGACTAGTACGGTGGCGACAGTTTCGCCAGGAAACTCCAGCCGGTCGCCAACGTTGCGGCCCAACTCACTCCTGAACCGCTGCCAAACTGTAAGCTCGCCGTGGGTGTCGCGCACGATCTGGGGCGGCTCACGAACCGCCAGTAAGTGGCCCGGCTCGATACCTGCGCTTTCACCAACATTGATGATGAGGGAATCGTAAAGCCCGCCAAGTTCCCTGCCCGTACCGATGCTGACAATGGCAGCATCGACGTCAAACGCAGGAGGGGTCGGCATGTAGCGTGAATCGATCGTGGTAGTCTGGCGCGGAATCAGCCGATCCCCCGCCTTGACTTCAAGGTTGCTCTGCATCACCAGCATGGTGCCGCGGTCACCATTCACGCTCTTGAGTTCTGCAGCCCCGACCGTGAGCGCTTCCACGCCGATCAACAAGCCGGTATCCGGATCTGACAGCTCGCGGCCACGACGCACGATGTCATAAGCGAGTACGTTACCGGCCCAGTCGCCCCGGGCAAACACCTCATCGCCTTTTCCTATCAGGGCATGGCCGTTCGCCTCGGCGAGCAGGTAGGGTGCAGTTTCGAATTCCTGTTCGCTGATCACGGAGTTGTCGCTGAGGAAGCCTCTGATACGGTCCAGCGGGATGGCTTCAATCGGGCTCAGAATGCTTTCGCGCCGGACTTCAGGCGAAAGGCGGATAGTCGGCAGCCCGGTGCTGCCGGCACTTGCGAAAGTGGTTTCGGGGCTGTCACCGCGACTCAAGCGCAGAATGGGATCACCATTTGCATCGTAGGCAAGCTCGATCACGTCGCCGGGATAGATAAGATCAGGGTTCTCGATCTGGGGGTTGATCTGCCATACCTGCGGCCACAGCCAAGGCTCTTCCAGGAACTTGCCGGCGATATCCCACAGGGTGTCACCCTGGACAACGGTATAACGACCTGGGGAGTCATCGCGAATCCCGACCTCGGCTGCCAGAGCAAGGTGGCCACCGAAGAGCAATGCCAGCAGCAAAAGGCTGGCGCGGGGGCGGGCTAAGCCGAACATGGTCGAAACCTGCGGGTTTGCCATGGACTCCTCCAAAAGATGAATGGAACCTTGCATGCCTAATGCAATTGCACGCAATACTACCAACAAGTTGAGGCCGGATATACAGTTAGCGCTCTTAATGCAGGTAACTTGTAATCTGGTTCACAGCTCTTGCAGTAACCCGCTGGCGCCGAGTTGACGTATCATGCGCCGCTTGACGCTTCCCGACTCGTCCATATTAGTACTGACACCATGAGCCTGCTGAGCATTCTTGAGTTCCCTGACCCGCGCCTGCGCAAGAAGGCGGCGCCCGTTACGACCGTGGATGATGCCCTGCGCCGCACCATCGACGACATGTTCGAGACCATGTACGAGGCCCCCGGCATCGGGCTGGCCGCAACCCAGGTGAACGTCCACAAGCGGTTATTGGTGTTGGATATTTCCGAAGAAAAAAACCAGCCGCTGGTATTCATCAATCCCGAAATCGAAGTGCTTGACCCGAGCACCCAGGGCTATGAGGAAGGTTGCCTGTCGGTTCCGGGCTATTACGAGGAAGTCTGTCGTCCCAGCCGCATCCGGGTGAAGTCGCTCGATCGCAACGGTGAGCCCTTTGAACTGGTGGCGGAAGGCCTGCTGGCCGTGTGCCTGCAGCATGAGGTCGACCATCTCGATGGCAAGCTGTTCGTGGACTACCTGTCCAGCCTCAAGCGCCAGCGAATCAAGGACAAACTGCAGAAAGAACAACGCCAGCCGGCCAGCATCTGACCGGCTCCACCCGGCCCAACGCCCGGACCCTTGCCATGCCTGCGCAACCCCTCCGCCTCATTTTTGCCGGCACTCCCGACTTTGCTGCTGCGCACCTCAGTGCACTGGTTTCGGCAGGTTTCGATGTTGTTAGTGCTTACTCACAACCGGATCGGCCGGCTGGTCGCGGCAAGCAAGTGCTGCCAACCCCAGTCAAAGCGGTTGCGCTGCAGCACGGCATCCCGGTGTTCCAGCCCGAGCGCTTCAACGAGTCGGAGCTGACGCGACTTGCGAGCTTCGATGCTGACGTCATGGTTGTCGTTGCCTATGGCCTGCTGCTTCCACCGGTCGTGCTGACAACCCCAAGGCTGGGGTGCATCAACGTGCATGCCTCGCTGCTGCCGCACTGGCGTGGTGCCGCGCCAATCGAGCGCGCAATTATGGCGGGTGACAGTGAAACCGGCGTGTGCATCATGCAGATGGATGCGGGACTGGATACCGGCCCAGTGTTGAGCAGAGTCACCACCCCCATCCTGAATGATGACAACAGCAAGACGCTGACCGAGCGGCTGTGCCACCTGGGCTGCAAGGCACTGTGCGACAGCCTGGCACGCATGCCCGAGCTGGCTGCATCTGCTGCGGCTCAGGACGGGGCGCAGGCTACCTATGCCCGCAAGATTGCCAAGGCAGACGCCATGATCGATTGGCAGCGCCCGGCCCGCGAACTCCACAATCAGGTGCGCGCACTCTACCCGCGCATACCGGCCTGGTGCCCCCATCAAGGCAAGCGTCTGCGCCTCATCAGCACACAAGTGCTGATTGCTTCACATCAGGCCGCGCCGGGGACTGTGCTGGCATGTACCGCGACTGGTCTGGACGTCGCCTGCGGCGAGGATGTCCTGCGCGTCCTCAGGGTCCAGCAGGAAGGCAAGAATGAGATGGATCTTGCCAGCCTGTTGAATGGCCACCCGGATGCGTTCACGACTGGCATGGTGCTGGGCAGCGACTGACCATGGCACAGCTCCGGGACGAACGACTGCTGTTTTGCGAGATCCTCGGCAAGGTGCTTGCGCGGCAGGGCTCCCTGGCAAGTTATCTGAATGCAGAACTGCGGCAACGCGAAGGCCTGGGTTACGCACTGCTGCAGGAATACTGCTTCGGTGTCTGCCGCTGGTATGGGACGCTGGAGTGCTGGGCCGGACTGTTGCTGGAAAAACCCTTGCGCAAGAAAGACCAGGACGTGCACTGTCTGATCCTGTTGGGGCTCTATCAACTCTTTTTCATGCGCACTCCCGCGCATGCTGCGATCAACGAAACCGTGACGGCGGCAGCCAGCTTGGGCAAGCCCTGGGCTAAGGGCCTGGTCAACGCCCTGCTGCGGGAAGCACAGCGCTCGGAAGAAAAGCTGCGGCAAGCTTCAGACGCAGACTATGCCAGCAAGTATGCGCATCCGCAGTGGCTGCTTGACCAGTTGAAACAGGACTGGTCGAAACACTATCGCGACATCCTCGACGCCAATAATGAACGCGCCCCGATGACGCTGCGCATAAACACCAGCAGAACCTCTCGCGAGGCTTACCTGCTGCGCTTGCAGGAAGCAGGCATCCCGGCGGTATCCGCCGACCGCGCTCCGACGGCGCTGGTATTGCAGAGCCCCGTCGATGTGAACCTGCTGCCGGGATTCGGCGAAGGACTGGTCAGCGTGCAGGACGAAGCATCACAACTGCTGCCAATGCTGCTGCCCCTGCAAGGTGGCCAGCGCGTGCTGGACGCATGTGCTGCGCCAGGCGGCAAAACCTGCGCCTTGCTCGAAAAAGAGCCGACGCTGACGGTGCTTTGTCTCGACAATGACAGCAAGCGCCTGCCGCGACTGCAGGACAACCTTGCACGCTGCGGCCTTGCCGCCACCGTTGCCTGTGCTGACATCACGCAAGGCCTGTCGGCGGGACTGTCCGGCCCCTTTGATGCCATCGTGCTGGACGCGCCATGCTCTGCGACCGGCGTCATTCGGCGCCATCCCGACATCAAGTTGCTGCGCAGTCCTGACGAAGTGCGCGAGCTCACACTGAAGCAGACCCGACTGCTGGATGCCGCGTGGCCTCTTCTGAAACAGGGGGGCTACCTGATGTACTCCACCTGCTCCGTATTGAAGTCTGAAAACAGCGAGCGCATCGCCGACTTTCTGCAGCGGCATGCAACGGCACGTGAAGTGCCACTCGGCCCCGGCAACGTACCCTGCACCCACGGGCTGCAGCTGTTGCCACAACCACGCGGACATGACGGGTTTTTCTATGCTTTGCTGCAAAAATGGTGAAGAATTGCGCCCGCCAGTCTGCACCGGAGTGCTCCACGCATCATGAAAATCCTGATCCTGGGCGCCAACAATGTCGGCGCAGCCCTCGCGGAAAAC
>JBIIWP010000011.1:0-49272 GCA_044338855.1 Pseudohongiellaceae bacterium
AACCTCGCCAAGGAGTCCAACGACATCACGCTGGTCGATAGCGATGCCGAAGCCTTGCGCGAACTCAAGGATCGCCTGGATATCGGTACCACCACGGGCCATCCCTCCTATCCTGATGTTCTCAAGCGTGCTGGCGCCAACGATGCCGACATGCTCATCGCCGTAACAGACAGCGATGAAACCAATCTCGTCGCCTGCCAGGTTGCATGGTCACTGTTCAAGACCCCGAAAAAGATCTGTCGGCTGCGCTCCAATTCCTACGTGAATGCCGAAAAGCTTTTCAGCAATGATGCTATCCCCATCGACGTTGTGATCAGCCCCGAGCAGATCGTGTCGCAGTCCATCAAGAATCTCATCGAACTGCCCGGCTCGTTGCAGGTGCTCGATTTTGCCGGTGGCCGCATCCAGCTGGTCGCGGTGCGTGCAGAGCTCGGCGGCCCGCTGGTAGGGCGCGAGATCCGCTTCCTGCGCGAACACATGCCGCCGAGCATCGACACCCGGGTGGCGGCAATTTTCCGCCAGAACCGCGCCATCCTGCCGCAGGGTGACACCGTCATCGAGGAGAACGACGAAGTCTTCTTCATCGCGGCACGCGAACATATTCCCTACGTGATGAACGAACTGCGCAAAGGCGACAAGCCCTACAAGCGCATCATGATTGCGGGTGGCGGCAATATCGGCGAGCGCCTGGCCAAGGCCATCGAAGGCCGTTGTCGCACCAAGATCCTCGAACTGAACGAGCAGCGCTGTGAGGTGCTGGCGGAGAGACTGCGCTACACCACGGTGCTGTGCGGCGATTCCTCCGACCAGGACCTGTTGCTTGAAGAAGGGATCGATGAAACCGATGTTTTTCTCGCACTGACCAACAACGATGAGGCGAACATCATGTCGTCGCTGCTGGCAAAGCGGCTGGGTGCCCACAAGGTGATGACACTGATCACCAATCCGGCCTACGTGGACCTTGTGCAGGGCGGTCAGATCGACATCGCCATCTCACCGCAGCAGGCCACCATCGGCAGTTTGCTTGCACATGTCCGACGCGGCGACGTGGTGAACGTCCACTCGCTGCGGCGTGGTGCGGCAGAAGCCATGGAAGCCATCGCCCATGGCGACAAGAACACCTCCAAGGTCGTCGGGCGCAAACTCGAAGAGATCCCGCTGCCCCCAGGCACCACCATTGGCGCCATTCTGCGCGATGACAAGGTACTCATTGCACACGACAACCTCGTAGTGCAAACTGATGACCACGTCATCCTGTTCCTGGTAGACAAGAACCGCATTCCCGAAGTGGAGCGGCTGTTCCAGGTCGGCTTCATTTTCTTCTGATGACGCACTGATGCATATTCACGTCATTCTGCGCATACTCGGCGTGCTGTTGATGGTGTTCAGCCTCACACATCTGCCGCCTTTGCTGGTGTCATTGTTCTACGGTGATGGCAACGCCACGGGTTTTTCCCTGTCACTGCTGCTCACGCTGGCTGCCGGTTTCGCCTGCTGGTGGCCCTGCCACCGTTCCCGTGACGAGTTGCGCACACGCGACTGCTTCCTGATCGTTACCTTGTTCTGGACCGTGCTCGGCAGTTTCGGTGCAATCCCCTTGCTGTTGACTCCCGCGCTCGACTTGAGCCTGACGGATGCCGTGTTTGAATCCATTTCAGGCCTCACGACTACCGGTGCCACTGTTCTCAGCGGGCTCGATCAGCTGCCGAAGTCCGTTCTGTATTACCGCCAGCAACTGCAGTGGCTCGGCGGCATGGGCATCATCGCCATCGCGGTAGCCATCCTGCCCATGCTCGGCATCGGGGGGATGCAACTGTACAAGGCGGAAAGCCCTGGTGCCGTGAAGGACAACAAGTTGATGCCGCGCGTCACCGAAACTGCCAAGGCACTGCTGTTCATCTACGTGGGGCTTACCTCCGCCTGTGGCCTGGCCTATTGGGCTGCCGGCATGAGTCTCTTTGACGCCATCGGGCACAGCTTCGCCACGGTATCCATCGGTGGGTTCTCCACCCACGATGCAAGCATCGGTCATTTCGATAGCCCGGTGATAAATGCCATCGGCGTTGTCTTCATGCTGCTGGCAGGCATCAATTTTGCGCTGCATTTCTATGCCTGGCGCAGCCGGCATCTGCAGAATTACTGGCGCGATCCCGAGCTCCGCTTCTATATCGGCATCCTCGGGACGATCTCGACGGTCACGGTGCTGTTCCTGATTTTTTCCCGGACCTACAGCCCACTCGAAGCCCTCGACAAAGGCATCTTCATGGTAGTGTCGATCAGCACGACCACTGGCTTTGGCGCGGCAGACTTCAGCAGCTGGCCTACTTTTTTACCGTTCCTGCTTTTTTACATGGCAATCATCGGCGCCTGTGCCGGGTCGACCGGTGGTGGCATGAAAGTGATCCGCGTGCTGCTGATCGTGAAGCAGGGCTTCCGGGAGATCGAGCGTCTGATCCATCCGAATGCCGTGCTGCCGGTGAAACTGGGAGAGGAACGCGTACCGGATCGGGTGCTCGAATCGGTGTGGGGGTTTTTCTCGGTGTATATCCTGGTCTACATGGCCATGCTGCTGGCACTGCTCGCGGCGGGACTCGACATCACGACGGCATTCACGGCCGTGGGGGCCAGCCTCAATAACCTGGGCCCGGGACTGGGCGATGTGGCCGTAACTGTGGCCTCGGTACCAACGGCCGGCAAATGGATACTGTGCTTTGGCATGCTGCTGGGCCGACTCGAAGTCTTCACCCTGCTGGTACTGTTCTCACCGCATTTCTGGCGCCGTTAGGCCTGGTATACGCGCGGCAAGCCTTCGGGCTGGCGCCGGAAACGTTTGTATTCCCACTGGTATTGCTCCGGAGCGAGTTTGATCAAGGCCTCGATGGAGCGATTCATGGCGGCCAGCGCCTCTGTCATATCCCCGGCATATATTCCGGGGTCGGGGTCGCTGAACACGAGTTCGAATCCCGGTCCCTCGCCTGAATCAACACGCTTGGCGAAAGCCAGCACTATGGCAGCTCCTGTCTTCTGCTGAAGCCTTGGCAGCAAGGTCATGGTCAGCGCCGGTACCCCAAAGAAGGGCGCATACTCACCACCCCCGGCGTCCGGCACCTGGTCAGGCAGGATGCCTGCGATATTGCCGGCTCGCAGCGCCCGCAGCAGCTCTGCAACCCCCTTGTTCCCGGTTGCCACCATGGTGGCGCCCGCGCGGCTGCGGCCTCTATGGATTAGCGCATCCAGGCGCGGGTCGGCCGGCGCCTGATACAGCTGGTAACTTTGGCCCAGACCACAAGCATTGAGATAAAGGCCCAGAATCTCCCAGTTGCCCAGATGCGGTGCCAGTACGATCACGCCGTTGCCGGCGGCTTTTGCGCGCTCCAGCAGAGCCAGATTGTCGACGCGCTGAATCAGCGCCAAGGTGCGGTGTGCGGGCCACAGCCACGCCGCACCTGCCTCCATGATGGTCTGCAAGGTGGACTGCAGACTGCGCCTGCCCAGGCGCTCGCGCGCCGAATCGTCCAGCGCAGGGAAGCACAACGTCAGGTTGGTCGCCGTGGTTTGCTGCATTCGGGTCTGAAGATGCCAGCACAGCAGGCCAAGCACTCGCCCAACACGCCGCGCCAGGCCCAGGGGAAGCCAGGACAGCACCTTCAGAAAAGACAGGGTGAGGCGTGATTTTATCTGCACGTAAATTTCTCGCGAAGCCTCTGGCATCATCACTCGCATTAGCATCGGGATCAGCCCCTGACGGCGCTCCCGATGCAGCCTGCTGGTCTCGCTATCATCCTGTCTTTTCAGGATAATAGCGGCCTTTTTACCGCCGCCGTATAGTAACCCGGCAACGTCATTCTGGAGTCGTTTTTGGCCAATTCCGTCGATGTTTCCACCTTCCAGGGTCTGATTCTGGCCCTTCAGCAATTCTGGGCCGACCATGGCTGCGTGCTGATCCAGCCGCTTGACCTTGAAGTCGGCGCCGGCACTTTTCACACCGCCACTTTTTTGCGTGCAATCGGCCCGGAAAGCTGGAACACCGCCTACGTGCAGCCGTGCCGGCGCCCAACTGACAGCCGTTACGGTGAGAACCCCATGCGCCTGCAGCACTACTATCAGTTCCAGGTGCTGATGAAGCCCTCGCCACCGGACATCCAGGATCTTTACCTCAAGTCACTGCGCCATCTCGGCATCGACACCAGTGTCCACGACATCCGCTTCGTCGAGGACAACTGGGAATCGCCAACACTCGGCGCCTGGGGACTGGGTTGGGAGGTATGGCTCAACGGTATGGAGGTGACGCAGTTCACCTACTTCCAGCAGGTCGGCGGCCTCGAGTGCTATCCCGTCAGCGGCGAGATCACTTACGGCCTCGAACGCATCGCCATGTACCTGCAGGGCAAAGACCGCATCTTCGACATCGTATGGGCGAACACGCCGAACGGCGTCGTGACCTACGGCGACGTGTTCCACCAGAACGAGGTGGAGATGTCGGCCTTCAATTTCGAACACGCCAATACGGACAATCTGTTCCGCTATTTCAACGAGTGTGAGGCCCAATGCCAACACCTGATCGATAGCAAGTTGGTGCTGCCTGCCTATGAACAGGTGCTCAAGGCATCCCATTATTTCAATCTGCTGGATGCTCGCTCTGCGATTTCCGTGACAGAACGCCAGCGCTACATCCTGCGAGTGCGCACCCTGGCTCGCCTCGTAGCGCAGGGCTACTACGATTCGCGCGCCCGCTTGGGCTTCCCGCTGGCGCCGGAAGCGCTGCGTATGGAATGCCTGGAGAAGTCTGCAAATGCTTGATCAGGATTTATTGATCGAAGTCGGCACCGAAGAGTTGCCACCCAAAGCGCTGCTGGCCTTGTCGCTGGCGTTCCTCGATTCCGTGTCGGCCCAGCTGACCAAGGCAGGTCTCGGCTTCGACGCGATCGTACCTTATGCAACACCGCGCCGACTGGCCTTGCTGGTACAACAGCTGGCTACGCGCCAACCCGACCAGAGCATCGTCAAAACGGGTCCGGCAGTGCAGGCCGCTTTCGCCGCCGATGGCGCGCCTACCAAAGCCGCTGAAGGCTTTGCGCGTTCCTGTGGCGTCAGCGTTGCCGACCTGCAGCAGCGCCAGGATGGCAACGTGCTGAAGCTTGCCTATGAAAGTGTTCAGGCCGGCGCGGCTACCACCGACCTGATCCCTGCCTTTGTGAAACAGGCGCTGGACCAGCTGCCCGTGCCCAAGCGCATGCGCTGGGGCAGCTCACGCAATGAATTTGTGCGCCCAGTACACTGGATCGTCCTGTTGTTCGGCAGCTCGGTAGTCGATGCTGAAATCCTCGGCATCCGTACCGGCAACAAGACGCGTGGCCATCGCTTCATGCATCCCGATGAATTGGTGCTGGAGTCCCCGGCGGACTACGCAGAAATTCTGCGCAACCCTGGCCGCGTGATCGCCAGCTTCGATGAGCGTCGCGCCGAAGTACGCAAGCAGGTCGTGGCCGAAGGCCAAAGGCACAATGCCCTTGCCATCATCGACGAAGGCCTGCTGGACGAAGTGACTGCGCTGGTCGAGTGGCCCGTTGCGTTGACCGGCAGTTTCGACAAGGCTTTTCTCAACGTACCGAAGGAGGCGCTCATCTCATCGATGAAGGAACACCAGAAATGCTTCCATCTCCTGAACAAGGAGGGAGGTATCCTCCCCAACTTCATCACGCTGAGCAATCTGGTCAGTCGCGATCCAGCCAAGGTCATCGCAGGTAACGAGAAAGTGATTCGTCCGCGCCTCGCGGATGCTGCCTTCTTTTATAACCAGGACAAGAAGCTCAAGCTGGAAGACCGTATCCCCAAGTTGAAGACCGTTGTATTCCAGCAGGAGCTGGGCACGGTGTATGACAAGTCACAACGCGTGTCACGCCTGGCGGGCTTTATTGCAGAGCAGCTCGGCACCAACGTGGGCTATGCGCGTCGTGCCGCGGACATCGGCAAGTGTGACCTGATGACGAGCATGGTGTACGAATTCGCAGAACTGCAAGGCATCATGGGCTACTACTATGCGATGCAGGATGGCGAACCTGAAGAAGTGGCGCGCGCCTTGAACGAACAGTACATGCCACGATTTGCGCGAGATGCGCTCCCGGAAACCAGTACCGGTATGGTGTTGGCGCTTGCTGAACGCCTCGACACCATCACAGGCCTGTTCGGTATCGGCCAGCCGCCAACAGGTTCAAAAGATCCATTTGCCCTGCGTCGTGCGGCGCTCGGTATCCTGCGGATTGCTATTGAAAAGAATCTTCAGCTGGATCTGGCGGCCTGTATTGCGCATGCGATCAGCGGCTTCGGTGCGCTTTCAAAGGCCGCCAATCTGGAGGGTTTGGTACAGGATTTTATTTTTGAACGCTTGCGCGCGTGGTATGCCGATCTTGGAATTTCTGCCGATGTCTTCCAGGCTGTAGCGGCTGTGCGGCCGACCAGGCCGCTGGACTTTGATGCCCGCATCAAGGCAGTGAGTCATTTCATCGCGCTTCCGCAGGCGCAGGCGCTGGCTGCAGCCAACAAGCGCGTTTCCAACATTCTCGCGAAAAGTGAAACCGCCACCCTGCCAGCATTCCGATCAGGGCTGGCGCTGGAGCCGGCAGAACAGGCGCTGGCTGGGCAGCTTGCAGCTCTGGTCAGTCAAGTGTCCCCTGAACTGCATAAAGGCAACTACACCGTCGCGTTATCGGCCATGGCATCGCTGCAAGCTCCCGTAGACGCCTTCTTCGATACTGTCATGGTCAATGTGGATGACCCTGCTCTGCGTAAAAACCGGCTGGCACTTCTCCACCAGCTGCGTGCGCTGTTCCTGCAGGTAGCAGACATTTCGCATATTCAGCATGGTTGATAACGCTCTCGCCAGACTGATCATCCTGGATCGTGATGGCGTCATCAACGAGGATTCCGATGACTACATCAGGTCGCCGGAGGAGTGGCAGCCGGTGTCCGGCAGCATCGAGGCAATCGCGCGCTTATCCAGGGCGGGATATCTCATCGCGGTGGCCACCAACCAGAGTGGACTGGCGCGCGGCTATTTTGATGAGATTACGCTCGCCAATATCCACAACCTGATGAATGCGTTGGTAGAGGAAGCCGGCGGCAGCATTGCGGCGGTATGCTACTGCCCCCATCACCCGGAAGCTGCATGTGACTGCCGCAAACCCTTGCCCGGATTACTGAACCAGATCGAAGCAGCGCTGGGCGTACCGGTAGCGGGCGCCTGGTATGTCGGGGACAGCCTCAAGGACATCCAGGCAGCGCGCACCAAGTCATGCAAACCGATCCTCGTGCGCAGTGGCAAAGGGCGCGCCACTGAAGCGAAGCTCTCGGCTGAGGACAAAGAGCAACTTCCTGTTTTCGATAACCTAGCCCGCGCGGTTGAATACATCCTTGCACTTGACCCCGGCACTGAGGCTACTGCGGCATGAACAATCTTGTCCTGATAATGCGCTCGCTGCTGTTCTATTCAGTGTATGCCGTGTCGCTCGTCATCCATTCCACACTTTGCACCTTGTTTGTCTGGATGCTGCCGTTGAAGCGCCGCTATCCAATTGTCGTCATGTGGAACCACTTCGTTATCTGGTGGGTGGGCGTCAGTTGTGGTGTGAAGTTCCGTATCAGCGGTGAACACAATATTCCCGAAGCTCCCTACCTGATGATCAGCAATCACCAGAGCCCCTGGGAAACGATCTTTCTGTATTCCCGCTTTATGCCCTTGTGCGCTGTCCTCAAGATTGAACTCCTGCGAATTCCTTTCTTCGGATGGGCGATAGCGCTGCTGCGTCCGGTTGCCATCGATCGCAGCAAACGCAGGGAGGCACGCAAAACCTTGCTGGGCCAGGGCCTGCAGCGGCTGAACGAGGAGAAAATTTCGGTGCTGGTATTCCCGGAAAGTACGCGCGTGGCGCACGGGGAATTCAGGAACTTCTCAAACGGAGCCGCGGAGCTTGCCATTGCTGCAGGCGTGAAGATCGTTCCGCTGTATCACAACGCGGGGTTATTCTGGCCAGCCAGGCAACTGGTCAAGCGGCCGGGCATCATCGATGTCGTTGTCGAGCCTGCGATCGATACGGCGGGGCGGGAAGCACGCGAACTTACCCAGCAACTGCAGCAGCTTATCCACCAGGGACTGGCGCGACTGCCTTGAACGGTCTCACGCACGAGAGTTAAGCCCGCCGTTACAGCGGGCTAGTGCATGTTTCTCGTCTTGCTCGTCAGATGTCGAGGTTGGCTACCATCAGCGCGTTGGCTTCGATGAACTCGCGACGCGGTTCAACCTGGTCGCCCATCAGCGTATAGAACAGCTTGTCTGCTTCCATCGCGTCATCGATGGTAACGCGCAGCATGCGTCTGTAGTTTGGATCCATCGTGGTTTCCCACAACTGCTCCGGGTTCATTTCGCCGAGACCTTTGTAGCGCTGCAGGTAATGGCCTTTCATTGCGTCAGACATCAGCCATTGCAACGCTTCCTGGAAACTGGACACCGGATACGACTTTTCACCACGCTTCACGCAGGCGCCGGGCTCGATGAGGCCTTTGAGCATGGCGCCAATGTGGCAGATTTCCCGGTACTCATTCGAACGAAACAGCTCCAGCGACAACGTCGCCTTGCGCGTTACCCCATGAATGACCGATGTGACCATGGGAACATACACGCGCTCGTCAGGATCGTGCCTCACGCTGAACGAATAGAGCGACCCGGCCTTGACCGCCGCCGACACAAGTTCACCGAGCTGCCTCACCCAGTCATTCACAGTGGCTTCCTGCTTCAGCATCTCCGCATCCATGGCAGGCAAATCAAGCATGGCCTGCAGCACTTCCGGCGGATATTGTCTCGATAGGCGACGTATCTGATTTTGGACACTTCTATAGTCTTTGACTATCGATTGCAGGCCTGTGCCGCTGATGCCTGGCGCCTCGGGATTCACGTGGAAACTCGCGTCTTCCAGTGCCATCTGCGTCTGGTACTGGGCCAGCTCATCGTCATCCTTGAGGTATTGCTCTTGCTTGCCTTTACGGACCTTGTAGAGCGGCGGCTGCGCGATGAAGATGTGGCCACGTTCAACCAACTGGCGCATCTGCCGGAAAAAGAAGGTCAGCAGCAGCGTGCGGATGTGGGAGCCGTCGACATCGGCGTCGGTCATGATGATGATGCTGTGGTAGCGCAGTTTGTCCGGATTGAATTCTTCGGTACCAATGCCGCAGCCGAGAGCCTTGATCAGGGTGCCGATCTCGGCGGATCCGAGCATCTTGTCGAAGCGCGCTTTCTCTACGTTGAGGATCTTTCCCTTCAACGGCAGGATCGCCTGGTTCTTGCGGTTGCGGCCTTGCTTGGCAGAGCCGCCGGCCGAGTCACCTTCCACAAGGTAGATCTCCGAGAGTGCAGGGTCCTTCTCCTGACAGTCGGCCAGTTTGCCGGGCAGGCCTGCGACATCCAAGGCGCCTTTGCGGCGTGTCATTTCGCGTGCCTTGCGTGCCGCTTCGCGCGCGCGCGCGGCGTCCAGCATCTTGTTGACGATAGAGCGCGCTTCCTGTGGGTTTTCCATCAGGAATTCCGCGAAAGCACGGCCCATCTCCTGCTCGACCACGGTTTTCACTTCGGAGGAGACCAGCTTGTCCTTGGTCTGCGAGGAAAACTTGGGATCGCGGACTTTGACCGAAACGATCGCGGTGAGACCTTCGCGCGCATCATCGCCCGAGGTCGTCACATCCTTGACCTTTTTCGACTCCAGCTCCTTGTCGATATAGCTTTTCAGGACGCGTGTAAGGGCAGCACGGAAACCAGCCAAATGGGTACCGCCATCACGCTGCGGAATGTTGTTGGTATAGCAGTACACGTTTTCCTGATAGCCATCGTTCCATTGCACGGCGACTTCCATGCCGACACCATCCACTTCGGAAGCGAAATGGAAGATCTTGTTGATGGGCGTGCGATTGAGGTTCAGGTAATTCACGAAGGCATGCAGGCCGCCATCGTACTTGAACATCTCGCTGCGATCAGTGCGCTCGTCCGTCAGGTTGATCTTGATACCGGCGTTGAGGAAGGCCAATTCGCGAAGTTTTTTTGCCAGGATGTCGTATTGGAACTCAATGTTGGTGAAAGTCTCGGCGGAAGGCTTGAAGTGGCAGGCTGTGCCAGTGCGATCCGTGTTACCGATTACTTTGAGGGGTTCCTGGGGAACGCCGTGGTGATAAATCTGCTCGTGGGTATGGCCGCCGCGGTGGATAGTGAGACGCAGAAAGGAGGAGAGGGCGTTTACTACCGACACCCCGACGCCATGCAAGCCACCCGAGACCTTGTAGCTGTTGTCGTCAAACTTGCCGCCGGCATGCAGCACAGTCATGATGACTTCGGCAGCCGATACGCCTTCTTCATGCATGTCGGTAGGGATGCCGCGGCCGTTATCCGACACGCTCACGGTTTCATCAACATGGATGATCACCGAAATGTCGTCACAGTAGCCGGCAAGCGCCTCATCGATCGAGTTGTCGACCAACTCGAACACCATGTGGTGCAGGCCCGTGCCGTCGTCTGTATCCCCGATGTACATGCCAGGGCGTTTGCGTACCGCATCCAGACCCTTCAGGACCTTGATGCTTGAGGAGTCATAGTTATTGCTGTCAGTCATAAAGCTTCCCATGAGCTGCGATGTCCTGGCCAAGCCAGAACTTAAGCGCTTGATTTTATTGCAACAATCCAAGCAGTGAATAGCGCATTAACCATTGCTTATTTTACCATGTTTCACGTGAAACAGTTTACTTGGCGCACCATGTTGATCCAGGCTGAGCCTCAGGTCGGGCTCAATACTGGTAACGAAAGCTTGCGCGTTAAGTTCAGCCAAGTGGCGGCAAACAACAGCCTGATTATCCCGGTCCAACTCCGCCGGTAGATCGTCTACCAGAAACACGCTGCTGCGCCCTGTGCTGACCTGGAGCAGCTGAGCTTGTGCAATCTTCAGCAGACTTATGCTGAGTTTCAGCTGGCCGCGAGAAAGCAACTCCGAGCAAGGTTTGCCCCGAACAGTAATAAGCAGATCGGCCCGATGGGGGCCGTAGAGCGTATGGCCATAACGACGCTCCCGGTCCAACTGCCCGGTCAGTAGATCCTGCAGGTCCCGGTCTGCGTCCCAGCCAGGATGGTACTGGATGGCCAAGGGCGCCCCAAGCAGCTCCTGCAATTCGAGCCCCAGACCTGCCGCAAAGTGATCCTGCAACTGTTTGAGGTACTCGGTCCGCAGACCGTCGACAACTCCACCATGCACAGACAATTCGTGAGACCACGGCGCGATCTCTTCAGATGGCGCGTTTCGCTTGAGCAGGGCATTGCGGTTGAGTAGCGCGCGCCTCGCCATGCGCCAAGACTGCAGGAACTGATGTTTCACGTGAAAC
This sequence comes from Pseudohongiellaceae bacterium, assembly GCA_044338855.1. Classification (GTDB taxonomy): domain Bacteria; phylum Pseudomonadota; class Gammaproteobacteria; order Pseudomonadales; family Pseudohongiellaceae; genus CAILUG01. The sequence goes on from JBIIWP010000011.1 coordinate 11,410, forward strand.
ACTCCCCAGTCCAGAAACGCGCGACGCTCCTGAGGCCCGCCCTCCAGAAGGGCAAAAGCATCAGAGTTCAGAAGCTGCAGTGGGAGCTCATGGGTCAATGTCGCAAAAGTATCTACCTTGGCACCATTGAGTCGGAGCTGGGGACTGTCGCCCTTCCGGGTAGTCCTGCTGACTCCAACAGCAACTCCGTCGCAGGTCTCGCCATACACTACCGCCTCAGTACAGCCTTCGCCGATCAAGGGCTTGTATTGCTGGGATCGGAAGGAGCGTCCAAGCGAAAGAAAATGGATAGCCTCCAGGATGCTGGTCTTGCCGCTACCATTATTTCCGTGGATAAGATTAAACGAGGGTATGGGGTCCAGCTGTGCAGATTGGATATTACGAATACCCGAGATAATCAGCCGTTTCAGTGCAGGCATGAGATTGGCGATTATCCCGGGGACTTGCCCTGCATCAGAGACGCATGGGCATGACGACGTAGGTCGACGGGCTATCCTGGGTGGCCTGAATCAGCACACTGCTATTGGAATCTGACAAGACCAGCTGCACCGAGTTGGAGGTGAGCACGCTGAGCACGTCCACCAGATAGCTTACGTTGAAGCCGATCTCCAGTGGCGCATCCTGGTATTCAACACTGACAATTTCCTCTGCTTCTTCCTGCTCCGGATTGTTGGCAACGATTTTAAGCTCATCTTTGCTCAACAACAGGCGAATACCTCTGAACTTCTCGTTGGACAAAATGGCGGTGCGCGTCAGCGCCTGGCGCAGGTCCTGGCGGTCAGCAATCAATATCTTGTCGCCACCCTTGGGGAGAACACGGTCGTAATCAGGAAATTTGCCATCGACCAGCTTGGACGTGAACGTAAAGTTGCGCGTCTTGGCGCGAATATTGTTGGTCCCGATCAAAAGGCTTACGTCTTCATCACCGTCCGTCAACAAGCGCGAAAGCTCGAGTATACCTTTACGCGGAATGATCACCTGGGTCTTGGCCTTGGCGGCCGTGGACAACTTTTCAGTGTGCATGGCCAGACGATGGCCATCCGTTGCTACAACGCGGAGGTAGTCGGCACTAACTTCCAGCAGAAGCCCATTCAAATAATAACGCACATCCTGCTGCGCCATGGCAAAGCTGGTACTGTCCAACATGCTTTTGAGCACGCTCTGCGGCAATGTCAGCTCCAGGTTACCGGGACTGTCCTCGACGCTGGGGAAATCATTGGCCGGCAGCGTCGACAGCGAGAAGCGGCTGCGGCCGTTGCGAATAACTGCTTTATTGTCATCAATGTCGAACTTCAGGGAGGCGTCGTCCGGCAGAGCCTTGCAGATGTCCATCAGTTTGCGTGCCGGGACGGTAATTTCGCCCGGCTTGGTGCTGCCACTTACTTCCACGCGACCGACCAGCTCAACCTCCAGATCGGTGCCGGTAAGGGACAGCACATTCTTGTCCAGCACCAACAACACGTTCGCGAGGACGGGTAAAGTCTGTCTGCGCTCAACCACCCCGGTCACCAACTGCAGGGGTTTGATCAAGGCTTCCCGTGAAATTTCAAATTGCATATATATTCCCGTTTAACTATCAACTGGTCAGCTGGAAAGTGAACGCAGCAGGTTTTGGTAATCTTCTTCAAGGTCGGATGAGGACTTCCGCAGATCGTTGATGGTCCTGCACGCATGCAACACCGTCGTGTGGTCCCGGCCGCCATACATCGTGCCGATTTCCGGCAGGCTGTGGTTGGTGAGCTCCTTGGACAGGCACATGGCCATCTGCCTTGGCCGTGCGATCGATCGGTTGCGCCGCTTCGATATCATATCAGCCATTTTTATCTTGTAATACTCGGCCACTGTCCGCTGGATGTTGTCGACACTGACGAGTTTGCTCTGAATCGCAAGCAGGTCCTTGAGGGCATCCTTGATAAGCGGGATGGTGATTTCCGACCCGAGAAATCTCGCATGCGCGACGACTTTCTTGAGTGCGCCTTCCAGTTCACGCACGTTGGAGCGCAGCTTCTGCGCCATGAACATCGCCTCGTCATTGCCGAGGAAAACTTTCTCCTGGTTGGATTTGTTGATCAGAATGGCCGCCCGGGTTTCCATCTCTGGCGGCTCCACGGCAACCGACAGCCCCCAGCCAAAGCGCGACTTCAGGCGCTCCTCTAGCCCGTTGATCTCGCTGTGGTACTTGTCACAGGTCATGATGATCTGCCTGCCACCCTCGAATATCGCGTTGAAGGTATGAAAGAACTCTTCTTGCGAGCGCTCCTTGTTGGCAAAGAACTGGATGTCATCGATCAACAGGGCATCTACGGAATGGTAGTAGCGCTTGAATTCGTTGATGGCGTTAAGTTGAAGGGCCGATACCATGCTTCCTACGAAGGTTTGTGAATGAAGGTACACGACATTGGCTGACGGATTGGTTTTTCGCAGTTGGTTGCCGATAGCATGCATCAGATGGGTTTTGCCTAAACCAACGCCGCCATAAATAAAGAGTGGGTTGTAGGCGCCACCAGGATTGCTGGCTACCTGCGAGGCAGCGGCGCGCGCAAGTTGGTTCGACTTGCCCTGGATGAAATTCGCAAAGGTATAGTTCGGGTTGATCTCACCGCGGAAGCTGAGCTTTCGACCTTGTCGAATGGTTGGCTGGCCTGCTGCTTTCCTTTGGAGCTCGATCTGTCGCTCGGGATCAAACCCATGATCGTCACCATTGGCTGACAGCAGCAGCGCATCCAACGCCGCATCCGTCAACACTGGCGCAGATGCCTGGGGCGCGCGCGGGCTTGAATTGCTTGCGCGCGAAACCACCACCGGGCTTGCGATCCGCTCCGGCGACCTGACTGGAGCTACGGCACCATCCGGCATGCCAATCTCGAGAGTAACCAGGACTTCTTGACCTTCCGCCTGGTCTCTGAGTATTTCCTTGATTCTGCCCAGGAAGTGCTCGTTGACCCAATCCATTATGAACCTGTTGGGGGTATACAGGCGCAGTGAATCAGGTGAAACGGCGGCATGAAGCGGCTTGATCCAGGTATTGAACTGTTGAGCCGGAAGCTCCTCTCTCAGGCAAATCACACACTTTTGCCAGCAGGCGTTAATCACGGTCGGTCGAGCTCCCTGTTTTTTTTCTGGTCTGGGGTAAAGAAGCGGGGAATTCTACTGGGGCAGAAAGCACTTATCCACAGAAAAACACAATTTCTCCCGTTTCGGATACAGACTTTTTCTTTCTATTTATCAGCCATTTGGCGTCTATCCCTCGCTTTTTTGCGATGGAAATTGACGTCGCCACCTGCAATATTCCAACCGCCGCCCCTGTGGATAGATTGTGGATAATATGTGCGCTGTCATGTATTCCCGGCCGAACCCAAAACTCCGTAATACACCGGTGGCTGCGCTCCCGTTACAGGGAAATATGTAATTGCACCTCCAAGGCAATGCCTATAGAATTCGCGCTCTTTTTTCCGGGACTTGTCACCTGTATCACCCGGACTCGATTGAATCACAACAAATTGCCAGTTTTCAGGAACAGCCATGAAACGTACATTCCAGCCCAGCAACTTGAAGCGTGCACGTACCCACGGTTTCCGCGCCCGCATGGCCACCAAGAAAGGTCGTCAACTGCTGGCTCGCCGCCGCGCCAAAGGCCGCGCTCGTCTCAGCGCCTGATCCAGGCGGTCACAAGCAAGGTATTCGGTGCGTAAACTGTCAGGGCCCATCACCGTGGGCCCTGCTTTCTCGCACCTGTAAAGGCAAGGTTCGGAGCTCTGTATGGGACACGGTTTTGCCAAAAATCAGCGCCTCCTCGCCGCAGCAGAATACAAAAATGTATTCGACAACCCGTCCTGTCGTTTCTCGAACAAACACCTGTTGTTGCTGGCACGCCCCAACGCACTGACTGCATCCAGGCTTGGCCTGGTAATGTCAAAAAAGAACGTTGGCTGCTCGGTGAAGCGCAACCGGCTCAAGCGCCTGTGCAGGGAGGCATTCCGCCTCCATTCAAAAGACTTTGCTACAATCGACATCGTTCTGCTGGGGCGGCCCGGTATAAGCACCCTCGAAAATCCCGCCATCAACGATGCCGTGATCCGCCTGTTGGACAAGTTGAGAACTGCTGTTCCGCGCTTGCCTGAAGCAACAGCTGACCAAACGTAGCAATCTAAGGTAGCGATTACGTCACATGGCTCCCACGTCTCTCGTCGACAGACTAAAAGCACTGCCGCTGGCATCGGCGCTACTGGTTATCCGTGGCTATCAGCTTCTTGTCAGTCCGCTGATGGGCGCGCGTTGCCGCTATTATCCTTGCTGTTCGAACTACGCTCTCGAAGCCCTGCGCTTGCATGGTTGCGCGAGGGGAACGTGGCTGGCAGCAAAGCGCATAGCACGTTGTCATCCCTATTCTTCCGGTGGCCTTGATCCGGTGCCGGCCCTAAAGACCTGTCATCCGAAGTAGACTCAATAATGGATATCAAACGTAACATTCTCATCGTTGCGCTGGCCGTGGTCAGCTATCTCTTGTTGCTGGCCTGGAATCGGGATTATCCGGCACAGGTCGTTGCGACCAACGGTGGGCCAGTGACTCCTGAATTGCCAGTCTCTCCAGTAGCTGGCAATGATCTTCCGACCATTGCTTTGACTGACGCCAGCCCAACCACCCAGGCACCGCAGCTGACTGCCGGATCTTCCGTTGTAACCGTCACAACACCAAGCCAGATCGTGACGATCGACCTCGTTGGTGGTGATATTGTCGGCCTAAGCCTGCCCAGGTTTCCCGTGGCGCTCGAACTTCCGGACGAGCCATTCATGTTGCTGAGCTCTGCTCCTTCTACTTACTACGTAGCCCAATCGGGACTGATTGGCAGCAACGGGCCTGATGCGAACAGCGCCGGTCGTCCCGTTTATCGATCAGCAGCATCTACGTATGCGGTAGCAACAGGTCAACTCAACGTCGATCTCACCCTGGAGAGCAACGGCGTAAGCATTACCAAGCGCTTCATCTTCGATGCTGATGACTATCTCATTCGCGTCCAGTATCTGGTGAATAACCAGGCTGCAACCCCGTGGCGCGGAAACCTGTTTGGCCAGATCAAGCGTAATGGCGCCGCGGATCCAAGTGCAGCCAGCGGCCTGGGCATCAGTACTTACCTCGGCGCTGTGATGAACGTACCGGACGACCCCTACCTGCGAATTGATTTCGACGACATGGATGATGGCGTCGACGATGTGACCGTAATGGGTGGCTGGATTGGTTTCTCGCAACACTACTTTCTGGGCAGCTTTATTCCTTCCCCCACAAGTGAGCACACTTACTCAACGCGCAGAAATTCCACCGGGGAGTACCTGTTGGGTTTCGTCAGCACCGAAACACTCGTGCCTGCAGGACAAAGCGCTACCATCGAGACTGCATTTTGGGCCGGCCCCAAGGATCAGTTCAGGCTGGAACAAATTTCCCCTGACCTTGGCCTTACCATCGATTACGGCAAGCTTTGGTTTATTGCGTATCCCTTGTTCTGGTTGCTCACCAAGATCAACGACATGGTGGGCAACTATGGCGTTGCCATCATTCTGCTGACCCTGCTTATTCGTACCGCGTTCTACCCTTTGTCGGTGAAGCAGTTCCGTTCGCAAGCCAATATGCGTCGCCTGCAGCCCAAGCTTCAGCAGCTCAAGGAAAAATGCGGCGACGACAAACAGAAGTTCATGCAGGCGCAGATGGAGTTGTGGAAGAAAGAGGATGTAAATCCTTTCAGCGGCTGCTTGCCACCCTTGCTGCAGATGCCGTTCTTCCTGGGAATTTTCTGGGTGTTGCGCGAGAGCGTAGAAGTACGACAGGCACCATTCATGTTGTGGTACCAGGATCTCTCTGCACCCGATGCGTTTTTCGTGCTTCCGCTCTTGCTGGGCGCCGCCTATTTCCTCCAGCAGCACATGACCCCGATGATGACTTCAGACCCCATGCAGGCAAGAGTAATGAAGTTCATGCCGGTAATGTTCACGGTATTCTTCCTGTGGTTCCCGGCAGGACTTGTGCTGTACTCCTTGGTCAACGCGGTCACCGGTATTGTCCAGCAGTGGTACTTCAACCTGAAGGTTGAGCGGGAAAATGCCAAAGCTGTATCCTGAAACCGGGTTGGGTTGATCCGTCAATGGCCCTTGGCAACGATACGATTTGCGCCGTTGCAACACCGGCTGGCCGTGGCGGAATCAGTGTAGTCCGTGTTTCAGGTCAAGAGTGCAGGAGTATCTGCGAGCAAATCTGCGGCAGCGCTCCGGCCGTAAATGTCGCCCGCTTATCGAGCTTCATTGACGACGATGGACAACTGATCGACCAGGGCATCGTTGTCTTCTTTGCAGGACCTCACTCTTTTACCGGTGAGGATGTTCTTGAGCTCCAAACACACGGCAGCCCGATCGTCACCGACCTGTTGATTCAACGCCTCCTCAAGCTAGGCGCACGGATAGCCAGGCCCGGTGAATTTTCAGAACGTGCTTTCCTTAACGACAAGCTTGATCTCGCCCAGGCAGAAGCCATTGCTGACCTCATAAACAGCGCATCAGCTTCAGCTGCGCGCTTCGCGCTGCGCTCCTTGAAAGGTGAATTTTCCCGACTGGTAGACAGCCTTGTAGAGAAGGTCACGTTGCTGCGCGTCTATATAGAAGCCTCGCTCGACTTCCCTGAAGAGGAGGTCGACTTCCTGACGGAAGGCGCTGTAGGCAACAAACTCGCCGAGGTGTCACGAGAGTTGGAGAACATCCGCAGACAGGCTCGTCAGGGTGCATTGGTACGTGAGGGCATAAAGGTGGCCATTGCGGGTCAGCCCAATGCGGGCAAGTCAACCTTGCTCAATGCCTTGTCCGGTGAAGATGCCGCCATCGTGACCGACATACCCGGTACCACGCGTGACATCCTGCGCATGACCATAGATATCGAAGGTCTCCCTATCCATATCCTCGATACCGCAGGACTGCGTCACAGCGATGATCCTGTAGAGCAGGAAGGCATCCGTAGAGCCAGGAAAGCGATTGAGGAGGCGGACCTGATCATGCTCGTAGTAGATGCTCGAGAACGATCGTCGCTGGCAGACAACCTGATATGGCAGCAACTTTCTTCCGAGTATGGCACCAGGCTTTTACTGGTGTTCAACAAGATCGACCTCGCATCAGCGGGGCCCGAAATCGACAAGGTGAATGGCATACCTGTCGCAAGCATTTCCGCCAAGCAACACATCGGACTCGATAACCTGCGCGACCAACTCAAATCAGCGGCTGGCTTCACCACCCGGGAAGAGGGCGGCTTCATCGCCCGTCGCCGTCATCTGGATGCGCTGGAACGCGCAGATGCTCATCTTTCACAGGCTATAGCCGTGATGAGCGGCAGCAAGGCCGGAGAATTGGTCGCTGAAGAACTGCATTTGATGCAGAGCAGTTTGGGCGAAATTACCGGAAAGGTAAGCTCTGACGCCTTGCTCGGACGGATTTTCTCCAGTTTCTGCATTGGCAAGTAACCGAACGCAGGGGACAAACCAGGGGACTGCCTGTCCACAACCGGTACAGTCCCTGTGGATAAACCAAAATAACCCGCCCCCCCCCTGTACCAACCTGTTGGCAGCTTGTGTATGTCTTTGGTGCTAACGCCCGAGAACCGATACGAGTCCAGATCCATCCCTGACTACCCCCATGCAATACCCAGCAAGCAACAGGGATATCCCCAACCTTTGAGGCGCTCTATCTATCTGATCCGAGGATGCTTTACCTGCTTTTCAACAGGACAAGGCACTGCTAATAAACACAAACATAGAAGACATATATATACAGATACATATAAGAACCAATCCTCACCTGCCACAGACCCATTAAAGGCAAAGCAAACCGGCTCTGTAAATTTCCACCTAAATCCTTATACTGTGCGCCCCCTTCTATGCCGGCCTCAGGGTCTGGACGGTTAAGCAAGCATGAGTTTCCAAAACAGCTATGACGTGATAGTCGTCGGTGGCGGACATGCTGGAACCGAAGCCGCACTGGTCTCGGCTCGCGCTGGTGCCAGGACCTTGCTCGTCACGCACAACATCGAAACCCTTGGGCAGATGTCCTGCAACCCCGCCATTGGCGGTATAGGCAAGTCCCATCTCGTCATGGAAGTGGACGCTCTGGATGGCGCCATGGCCCGCGCGGCAGACTTGGGGGGAATTCAGTTCCGCATCCTGAACGCCAGCAAAGGACCGGCAGTCAGGGCTACGCGCGCGCAGGCTGACCGTGTTCTGTACAAAGCCGCTATCAGGGGAATCCTTGAGAACCAGAAAGGCCTCAGCATTTTCCAGCAGGCCGTTGATGACCTGATCGTCGAAGGCGATCGTGTGTGTGGCGTTGTCACCCAGATGGGCCTGAAATTCACCGCACGCTCTGTGGTACTCACCACCGGTACCTTCCTGGGAGGCAAGATCCACATCGGTCTGCAGAATTACTCGGGTGGGCGCGCCGGGGATCCTCCATCCATCGCATTGGCGCAGCGACTGCGGGAGCTGCCTTTGCATGTGGGCCGCTTGAAGACCGGCACTCCACCCCGCATCGATGCAAGGACTGTGGATTTCACCGCCATGCAGGAACAACCCGGGGACGTACCGATTCCTGTAATGTCCTATCTCGGGCAGCCATCGGATCATCCCCGTCAGGTAAGCTGTTTCATTACGCATACCAACGAGCGTTGCCACGACATTATCCGTGCTGGCCTCGACCAGTCGCCGATGTATGCCGGCGTCATCGAAGGAGTAGGTCCACGCTATTGTCCGTCCATCGAAGACAAGGTTGTGCGCTTTGCCGACAAGACCAGTCATCAGGTGTTCATTGAACCTGAAGGCCTCGATACCCACGAGCTGTATCCCAATGGCATCTCCACCAGCCTGCCTTTTGATATTCAGTGCAAGTTGATTGCGGAAATCCGCGGGCTCGAGAATGCACATATCGTACGTCCCGGTTATGCGATCGAGTATGACTACTTTGACCCGAGGGATCTCAAACCCACGCTTGAGACGCGCTACATTGCAGGCCTGTTTTTTGCCGGCCAGATAAACGGCACCACCGGTTATGAAGAAGCCGCAGCCCAAGGATTGCTTGCCGGGATCAACGCCGCCATGCTCGCGATGGATAGATCAGGCTGGAGTCCAGCGCGGGATGAAGCGTATATCGGCGTGCTTGTAGACGACCTGATTACGCGAGGCACGACCGAACCCTATCGTATGTTCACGAGCCGTGCAGAATATCGACTGCAATTACGCCAGGACAATGCCGATGTGCGACTTACGGAGAAAGGCCGTGAGCTTGGTATTGTTGGAGATGAGCGCTGGCGGGCATTCAACGAAAAACGCGAGCAAGTGGAACAGGAGCTGCAATGGTTGCGAAGCCATTGGGTAAAGCCATCCTCGCCACTCGCAGAGCGCATCAACCTCGTTCTGGAGCATCCGATTGCCCACGATTACCGACTCAGTGAAATACTGGCACGACCAGCAATGAACTATGCCTTGCTTTCAGCCGCTGCAGCGGAAACCGGATTGCGCAGCGACTTTGCCCCTGCGGTAATTGCGGAACAGGTTGAGGTCGCGATCAAGTATCAGGGGTATATCGATCGGCAGCAGCAGGAGATAGACAAGGTAAAACGGCAGGAACATACACGGATTCCGGAAAGTTTCGATTATCGACAGATTCCAGGGCTTTCCAACGAGCTCAGGCAGAAGTTGTCACAGCAGCGACCCGATACCATCGGTCGCGCGTCGAGGATCCCGGGTATTACGCCCGCGGCGATTTCGTTGTTGCTGGTGTATATCAAGAAATTCCAGTCCCTGGCCAATGAAAGCCCGGCAATAGACAAGACCGCGTAATGGCAGCTTCAAGAGCAAGCCTGCAGCAGACACTCGCAGCAGGCATAGACAAGATTGGTCTCGCACTGGATGCCAGGACGCAAGAAAGGCTGCTTGATTATGTTGTTCAGTTGCACAAGTGGAACCAGGCGTTCAACCTGAGCGGCATCAAGCAACTCGATGACATGGTAACGCTGCATCTGCTCGACAGCCTGGTACTGGCGCCGTACATCGATGGAGAGCGCATCGCTGACGTCGGGACAGGCGCGGGCTTGCCCGGGTTCCCACTGGCACTGTGTTATCCCGACAAGCAATTCCTGTTGATCGACAGCAACAGCAAAAAAACCCGGTTTATTTTCCAGACAGCAGCAATGCTCGATGTGCACAACATCACGGCAATCCACTGCCGGGTCGAAGACTATGCAAGCCAACCGCAAGTTGATATCGTCACGAGCCGCGCCTTTGCGTCTCTTGCAGACTTTGTGAAAGGCTGCCGCCATCTTGTCTCAGGCTCTGGAAAGTTCCTGGCCATGAAAGGACTTTACCCGAAAGCCGAAATCGACGAATTGCCACGGGATTTTCAGGTAAGCGCGGTACACCCGGTAAAGGTTCCCGGCGTGGCAGCGGAGCGCCATATTCTGGAAATTCGCCATGTTTGATCTGCATGCCCTTACCGGCGCGCAGATCAGATAACAATGAGCCAATGAGCCAATGAAAAGTATCAGGTTAGGGTAGCGACGTGGCAAGAGTACTGGCAATAGCCAACCAGAAGGGAGGAGTGGGCAAGACCACTACCAGCATCAATCTGGCAGCGTCGCTCGCACGCATGCAGAAGCGTGTACTCCTTATCGACCTCGACCCGCAGGGCAACGCCACGATGGGGTCGGGTGTCGACAAGAACAATCTTGAACTTGGCGTCTACGATGCTCTCACCGGGCTCTGTGAGCCAGAGCAGGCGATCATCAGCAATCTGGATGCCGGTTATGCGGTGATGCCTGGCAACAGTGACCTCACCGCAGCCGAAGTCGAGCTGATGAAAAGCGAAAACGGCGAGCAGCATCTCAAACGAGCGCTGCAGCGTGTTTCAGCAGACTTTGATTACATACTCATCGACTGCCCACCGTCCCTCAACATGTTGACGCTGAATGCGCTCGTAGCAGCACAGGCGATACTGATTCCGATGCAGTGCGAGTACTTTGCTCTCGAAGGCCTTAGCGCCCTGTCGGAAACGATCGCCGCCATTGCCGGGTCCCTGAATCCGGAGTTGTCCATCGAAGGTCTCGTGCGCACCATGTATGATCCGCGCAACAAGCTGACCGAAGAAGTCTCTGCGCAACTCAAGCACCATTTCGGTGACAAAGTGTATCGGACCGTCATCCCCCGCAACGTCCGCCTTGCGGAAGCGCCAAGTCATGGTTTGCCGGTCATCATTTATGACAAGACGTCGACCGGTGCCCTCGCATATCTGGCCCTGGCGGGTGAATTGATCCGCAGGAACAGCGGACATGGCAACGAACCTGATGCAGACAAAGAGCCTGACACTGCCAACCGGCAGCAACATTCAAACTGATCAAGATCTACGCGGGTAGCTGGAGCGGGCGATGGTAGTCAAGAAACGTGGTTTGGGTCGAGGCCTCGAAGCCCTGCTGGCGAGCAGCAAGACCTTGACGCCACCTCCAGCCACTGCACCCGTGGCCACGCCTGAAAAGCCCTTGGACACTGCAGTCGCGACCCCAGCATCGCTCGACGGCAGCCTGAAGCATCTGCCGATAGAGTTCATCCAGCCCGGCAAGTACCAGCCACGCATGGATCTCAGGCCGGAAGCTCTGGAAGAGCTGGCCAATTCGATACGCGCCCAGGGCGTGATGCAGCCAATTGTGGTGCGTCCCATATCCTCAAACAAGTACGAAATCATTGCGGGCGAGCGCCGCTGGCGCGCTTCCCAGCTGGCCGGCCTCGACAAAATTCCCGTGATCATCCGCGAAGTCGCTGACAGTGCCGCTATTGCAATGGCACTGATTGAAAACATCCAGCGCGAAAACCTCAATCCGGTAGAAGAGGCGCAAGCATTGAAACGCCTCCAGGACGAATTTGGCCTGACACAGCAGGAGGTTGCCGATGCTGTTGGCAAATCGCGCACCGCGGTCACCAATCTTTTGCGCCTCATGAACCTGCAGCTCGAAGTCAGGACCTTTCTCGAACATGGCGATCTCGAAATGGGCCATGCGCGCGCCCTGCTGACACTCTCGCCCGAACAACAGAACAGCATAGCCCGGACGGTCATCGGCAAGAACCTGTCGGTACGTCAAACCGAAGCACTCGTCCGTCGTCTGCAAAGCGGCAAAACGGAACAGAAGCCGGGCACCCAGCAGGATCCGGACATCAGGACCCTCCAGGATGATCTGTCCGAACGCCTTGGCGCCGAAGTGCTGATAGATCACAAGGCTAAAGGCAAGGGCAAGCTGGTCATCAAGTACGGCTCCCTCGACCAGCTGGACGGGATCCTCCTCAAGATCCGTTAAAGGCCGCCGCCGGCGACGGGTGAACTTCTGTAGTGGGGTATCAACAACAGCAAATAAGGTGGACTTATGTCCCTGTTTACACCGCCAAGCTGTTGCCCCTCCAAAGCATTGTTACTACAATGCGCTGCCTTTGAATGGGGCAGGAAATCCGGGGCTTTGCCAGCCATCATTACCTTCTCGCCAGCAAGGGTCACAGCAATTCAGTCAGCCATACTGGGCATGACTGTTATTGTCGTGTTTGTGACTTTGGGTGGGGTAATGGCCTGGTCAGCCGCTTTGGGCGGGGTGATATCCATCCTGCCCAATGCGTATTTTGCGCACTGCGTGTTTCGGTATGCAGGGGCTCGCTCCATCGAAAAGGCAGTCCGCAGCGCTTATCAGGGAGAGGTCATTAAGCTCCTGATGATGGGAGCCGGTTTTGCCCTGGTGTTTACGCTGGTGGAGCCTTTGGAGGCTTCAGCCGTATTCGGGGGATTCCTGGTGGTGCATGCAGGTGGCCTGTTGGCGGTTGTCCGCCAGTTCAGGCAGAAAAACTGAGGTTTTTGTAAGCCGCTTTAACGTATGACGTTTTGGCATATATAACGACCGGCTATACCCAGACTGGTCAAGACAGGAACGGAAAAACAGCAATGGCAGAACACGCAACTGATGCCGCCGCAACCGAGCAGTACGCGACCGGTGGGGAATACATCAAGCACCATCTGGGCTTCCTGACCCTCGGCAAGCACCCGGAAGGCTACGACAACGCTGGCGAATGGGGCTTTGCCCACTCTGAAGATGAAGCCAAGGACATGGGCTTCTGGTCCATCAACGTCGACACCATGGGTATTTCGGTTGTTCTGGGCTTGCTGTTTCTGGCTTTTTTCGGAAGCGTAAGCCGCAAAATCAGCTCCGGCGTACCCAGTGGCGTGCAGAACGCCGTGGAAATGGTCGTCGAGATGGTACAAAGCAGCGTCAAGTCCAGCTTCCAGGGCAAACCCGACTACATTGCGCCGCTGGCACTGACCATTTTCTGCTGGATCCTGTTGATGAACCTCATGGATCTGGTGCCGGTGGACCTGATTCCGCTGGCTGCCCAGGCCATTGCCGGGGATCCCCACCTTTATTTCAAGGCTGTGCCTACTACTGACGTGAACATCACGATTGGTCTGGCGCTCAGCGTCTTCATCCTTATCCTTTACTACAGCGTCAAGATCAAGGGCCTCGGCGGCTTCCTTGGCGAGCTGGCCTTCCAGCCTTTCGGCAAATGGGCCATGCCTCTCAATCTCGTCATGGAAGTACCCGCGTTCCTCGCCAAGCCTGTGTCTCTGGCTCTGCGACTCTTCGGCAACCTGTTTGCCGGCGAAGTCATCTTCCTGATCATCGCGCTGCTCGGCTACTGGCAATTCACGCTGCACTTCTGGTGGGCGGTGTTCCACCTGCTGGTCGTCCCCCTGCAGGCCTACCTGTTCATGATGCTGACCATCGTGTATCTGAACCAGGCACACCAGCACCACTGATTACCGGACCAACATTCACATAACAGCTTAAGCACAACCCAACGTCAACCCTGGAGACAACAATGGAAACTATCTACAGCTTCACCCTGCTCGCCGCTGCCATCATCTTCGGCATCTGTGGCGCCGGCACTGCCGTTGCGTTCGGCAACCTGGGCGGCAAACTGATCGAAAGCTCGGCACGTCAGCCTGAGCTGGCTCCCCGTCTGCAGGTCCAGTTCTTCCTGGTCGCCGGCTTCGTGGACGTAATCTCGATCATCGGCGTGGGCATGGCGATGTTCTTCATCTTCGCACAGCCTTTCTCGGTATAAGCATCTACCCGGCCCAAGCGGCACGGAATGCGATATCGAAGTTGCGGTGCTCCATGAGCGCACTGCAACCCGCTGGTGAGAGAAAGTTGAGAAAAGCTGAGGAAGCTGAGGAAAGCCATGAATCTGAATGCAACAATACTGGGCCAAATCATCGCCTTCTTCCTCTTCGTCTGGTTCTGCCAGGCGTTTGTGTGGCCGCCTATCGTCAAGGCCCTGGAAGACCGTCGCAAGAAAATTGCCGATGGCCTAGAGGCTGCCTCGCGAGCTGAACATGATCTTGGTCTGGCACAGCAGCGTGCGGCTGAATTGCTGCGCGAAGCGAAAGAGAGCTCCGCCGGCATAATTGATCAAGCGAACAAGCGCGCCAACCAGATTGTCGATGAAGCAAAAGACAAGGCACGTGACGAAGGAAGTCGCATCAAGGCGGGCGCCCAGGCAGAAATCGAACAGCAGGTGAACCAGGCTCGCGAGCAGTTGCGCAAGCAGGTCGCTGCGCTGGCAGTCGCAGGTGCCGAAAAGATCCTGGAGTCCTCGGTTGACGCCAAGGCTCATGACGACATGCTGAACAAACTGGCTGCAAGCCTCTGACCGTACTGCCCAGAAGTAACCGAGGAGCAACCATCGATGTCGCAATTCACCACCCTGGCCCGGCCCTACGCCAAAGCTGCCTTCAAGACAGCCGAGGAAGGATCAAGCCTCCAAGTCTGGTCAAAGGGGCTCGGCTTGCTCGCGGCACTGATGCAGGAGACTAAAGTAGCCGGCTATATGGCCAATCCAGCGCATAATGGCGACCAACTTGCTGCAGTGCTGATTGAACTGTGCGGCTCCGAACTGGATGGCAAACTGCAGAACTTCGTGCGCCTCCTGGCTGGCAACAAACGCCTGCCTTTGCTGCCGGAGATTTCCAGTCTGTACGAAGCGCTCAAAGCCGAGCGTGAGCGCACAGTGGATGTGACTGTGGTGTCGGCATTCCCGCTTGATGCAGCAGCCGAAGCGAAACTGGCCGCATCGTTGAAGGCCAGGCTGGACCGCGAGGTAAAGCTAAGCTCCAGCGTGGACAAGACCCTGATCGGCGGCATGGTAGTGCGCGCCGGCGACCTCGTGATCGACAGCTCGGTACGCGGAAAACTCAAGAAATTAACTGAAACCATGAATGCCTGAGACTACAGCGCGCCGGACACAATCCGCCGCCGCCAGAGAGAACAGTCCCGGGAACACGTTGAGGAATCACAGCATGCAGCAACTGAATCCGTCAGAAATCAGCGACATCATCAAGCAGCGTATCGAGAAGCTGGATGTCACTGCACAGGCGCAGAATGAAGGCACCATCGTCAGCGTTTCCGACGGTATCATCCGCATTCACGGCCTTGCCGATGTAATGTACGGCGAAATGATCGAGTTCGAAGGCGGCATCTACGGCATGGCCTTGAACCTCGAGCGTGATTCAGTAGGTGCGGTAGTTCTCGGCGACTACCAGAAGCTGGCCGAAGGCCAGACCTGCCGCTGCACCAAGCGCATTCTTGAAGTACCCATCGGCCCAGAACTGGAGGGCCGCGTAGTTGACGCCCTTGGTAACCCCATTGACGGCAAAGGCCCTATCAACGCCAAGCTCAGTGACGCAGTTGAGAAAGTAGCCCCCGGTGTTATCGCACGCCAGTCCGTATCGCAGCCGGTGCAGACCGGTCTGAAAGCCATCGACGCCATGGTGCCGATCGGTCGCGGCCAGCGCGAGCTGATCATCGGTGACCGCCAGGTAGGCAAGACTGCCATCGCGGTCGACGCGATCATCAACCAGAAAGGCACGGGCATCAAATGTATCTACGTCGCCATTGGCCAGAAGGCGTCCTCCATCGCTGCCGTAGTGCGCAAGCTCGAAGAACACGGCGCCATGGACCACACCATCATTGTGGCGGCTTCTGCTTCCGACCCGGCATCCATGCAGTTCCTTGCACCCTACTCGGGCTGCACCATGGGCGAGTACTACCGCGACCGCGGTCAGGACGCCCTGATCATTTATGACGACTTGACGAAACAGGCTTGGGCGTATCGCCAGATCTCGCTGCTGCTGCGTCGTCCCCCGGGTCGCGAAGCTTACCCCGGCGATGTGTTCTATCTGCACAGCCGTCTGCTCGAACGCGCCGCACGAGTCAGCACCGACTACGTCGAAAAGTTCACCAATGGCGCCGTCAAAGGCCAGACTGGTTCGCTCACGGCCCTGCCGGTGATCGAAACCCAGGCCGGCGACGTGTCCGCCTTCGTACCGACCAACGTAATCTCCATCACCGATGGCCAGATTTTCCTTGAGACCTCGCTGTTCAACTCCGGCATTCGCCCTGCCATGAACGCAGGCCTGTCGGTTTCGCGAGTGGGCGGTGCGGCGCAGACCAACATCATCAAGAAGCTCGGTGGCGGTATCCGCCTGGCACTCGCCCAGTACCGTGAACTCGCAGCTTTCGCGCAGTTCGCTTCCGACCTTGACGACGCCACCCGTGCCCAGCTGGAACACGGCCAGCGTGTAACGGAGCTGATGAAGCAGAAGCAGTACTCACCACTGTCTGTGGCAGAAATGGCAGTATCGATCTTTGCCGCCAACGAAGGCTTCCTGAAAGCCATCGCGATCAACAAGATCGGCGATTTCGAGGCCGCACTGTTGTCGTACATGAACAGCACGCAAGCTGAGTTGATGAAGCAGATCAACAAGACCGGCGACTACAACAGCGAGATTGCCGCGAAGCTGAAAGCAGCCCTCGAGACCTTTGTTTCCACCCAGACCTGGTAATCCACAATGGCGGTAGGAAAAGAGATACGCAATCAGATCAAGAGTATCAAGAATACTCAGAAGATCACGAGTGCGATGGAAATGGTGGCCGCGAGCAAGATGCGCAAGGCCCAGGAGCGCATGCTGCTTGGCAAGCCCTATGCGATCAACATCCGCAATGTGGTGAGCCACATCGCGAATGCCAATCCTGAATACCAGCATGTCTACATGAAAGAACGTCCGGTGAAGAAAGTCGGTTTCATCGTGGTGTCTACGGATCGTGGTTTGTGCGGCGGCCTCAACGTCAACCTGTTCAAGGCATTGATCGGTGCCATGAAGCAATGGCATGAGCAGGGTGCTGGCGCCAACATCTGCACTATTGGCGCCAAGGCTGCGTCATTCTTCAACAGCTATGGCGGCAACGTTGTAGCCACTGTGCGTAACATCGGCGAGAAGCCCACGGTGAGCGAAGTAATCGGCGCCGTAAAGGTAATGCTCGACAGCTACATGCACGGAGAGATCGACAAGCTCTACATTGTGTCGAACGAGTTTGTGAACACGATGACACAACGACCCACGGTCCAGCAGCTGCTTCCCCTGCAACCCTCCGATAAGAAAGACCTTAAGCACCACTGGGACTATATCTACGAGCCTGCGCCGAAAGAACTGCTCGATGGTCTGTTGACTCGCTACATCGAGTCTCTGGTTTATCAGGGCGTGGTCGAGAACCATGCCTGTGAGCAGGCAGCCCGAATGATTGCGATGAAGAGCGCCACGGACAATGCGGGGGAAATCATCGGAGAACTGCAGCTTGCATACAACAAGGCGCGCCAGGCAGCTATCACGCAGGAACTGTCGGAAATCGTAGGCGGCGCATCGGCCGTGTAATGGGTGCTTCACAATCGAAGCGCCTTACTGAAATTTTGAAGAATTATTGAATAGAGGATCCGGACATGAGCAGCGGTCGAATCGTACAAATCATCGGCGCGGTCATCGACGTGGAATTCCCGCGCGATTCCGTCCCACAGGTGTATGACGCCCTGAAAGTGCAGGACAAAAACATCACTCTGGAAGTACAGCAGCAGTTGGGCGACGGCATCGTTCGCACCATCGCAATGGGTTCCACTGAAGGATTGAGCCGCGGTCTGAGCGTGGCTGGCACCGGCGCACCCGTATCCGTGCCCGTGGGTATCGCTACCCTCGGCCGTATCATGGACGTGCTGGGCAATCCCATCGACGAGTGCGGCCCCATCAATGAAACCGAGCGCATGCCGATCCACCGCAAGGCGCCGACGTTTGCCGAGCAGGCTGCTTCTGAAGAGCTGTTGGAAACCGGTATCAAGGTTATCGACCTGGTCTGCCCCTTCGCCAAAGGCGGTAAAGTAGGCCTGTTCGGTGGCGCCGGTGTAGGCAAGACCGTAAACATGATGGAGCTCATCAACAACATCGCCACGGCGCGTGGCGGTCTGTCCGTATTCGCCGGCGTCGGCGAGCGTACCCGTGAAGGCAACGACTTCTATCACGAGATGCAGGAAGCCAAGGTAATCGACACCGAGAACTTCCAGAACTCGAAGGTGGCAATGGTGTACGGCCAGATGAACGAACCCCCGGGCAACCGTCTGCGCGTGGCCCTGACCGGTCTCACCATGGCCGAGAAGTTCCGTGATGAAGGCCGCGACGTACTCTTGTTCGTTGACAATATCTACCGCTACACGCTGGCAGGTACCGAAGTATCCGCACTGCTGGGCCGTATGCCCTCCGCTGTAGGCTATCAGCCCACCCTCGCTGAGGAGATGGGTCAGCTGCAGGAGCGCATCACGTCTACCAAGACCGGTTCGATCACCTCTATCCAGGCCGTGTATGTACCTGCCGACGACTTGACCGACCCCTCGCCAGCCACCACCTTCGCGCACCTTGACGCCACCGTGGTACTGTCGCGCCAGATCGCCCAGCTGGGTATTTACCCTGCCATCGATCCGCTCGACTCCACTTCCCGTCAGCTGGACCCGCTGGTCATCGGTCTGGAGCACTACGAAACCGCTCGCGGCGTGCAGTCCATCCTGCAGCGCTACAAGGAACTGAAAGACATCATCGCCATCCTCGGTATGGACGAACTCTCCGAAGACGACAAACTGGCGGTAAACCGCGCCCGTAAAGTCGAGCGCTTCTTCTCGCAGCCGTTCTCCGTGGCTGAAGTGTTCACCGGTTCGCCCGGCAAATACGTGACGCTGAAGGACACCATCGCCGGCTTCAAGGGCATTCTTGCTGGAGAATACGATCATCTGCCCGAGCAGGCGTTCTACATGGTCGGCAACATCGAAGAAGTCGTGGAAAAAGCCAAGAAGATGGCCAGCAAGGCCTGATCCAGCACAGCGCCGGATAGGCCAGGTAAGGCAGTAACGAAGACCAGTAACCAAGGTTAGTAACCAAGAAAGCCAAGAGAGACAGCAGCAATGGCAATGACAATGACAATGCACTGCGATATCGCGAGTACCGAAGCGCGGATCTTCTCCGGTAGCGTGGAATCGCTGGTGGCAACCGGCACGCTGGGCGACATGGGTATCCTGCCCGGTCACGCTCCGCTGCTGACTGCATTGATTCCGGGGCCGGTGCGCCTCATCACCCAAGGTGGTGAAGAGCAGATATTCTACGTATCTGGCGGCTACCTCGAAGTACAACCCGGCACGGTGAACATCCTGGCAAACACGGCCATACGTGCGGACGACATGGACGAAGCCCAGGCCGAGCAGGCCAAGAAGGATGTGGAAGCCGCACTGGCCAACCGGGATGCCGAGTTCGAGTACTCACGTGCAGCCACCCAGTTGGCCGAAGCAGCGGCACAGTTGCGTACTATCCAGCAACTGCGCAAAAAGCTCGGCAAGTAAGCCGTCGCAAGCGGGCGTGCGCAGAAATGCACACAAAGAATAAGGTGGCCTTGGCCACCTTTTTTTTTGCTATTCTAAACAGCAAGCAGGACGCAGCGACCAGACGGCACAGGCGCCAGGCAGAGCGGGAATTCCAATGAAGAAGATTGACGTAGTGGTATTGGCGGCAGGGAAAGGCACGCGGATGCACTCTGACCTGCCCAAGGTGCTGCACACCATTGCAGGCAAAAGCTTGCTGCAGCATGTGCTTGATACCGCCAGCGCCATTTCGGCCCGCAGCATCCATGTAGTAATCGGGCATGGTGCTGACAAACTGCGAACAGCCATGAACAGCCAGCCAGTGAACCTCGTGGTACAGGAACCCCAGCGGGGCACGGCGCATGCCGTCGAGCAAGCGGTGCCGTTCCTTGAGCGAGATGCTATAGCCGTCGTTCTCTACGGTGATGTGCCGCTGATCACCGCCGAAAGCCTCGACGCTCTGTTGGCTCCGGTATCAGACAACTGCATGGCGGTACTTACTTGCAAGATGGAGGATCCTCGTGGGCTTGGGCGAATCCTGCGCGACCGCGAAGGCAACATCACCGCTATCGTCGAAGACAAGGATGCGACACCGGAGCAGAAAGCCATCAAGGAAATCAACACCGGCATCATGGCCTTCCCGGTCGCCCGTTTGCAGCAGTGGTTGCCCCGTATCACGCCCAACAATGCCCAGAACGAATTCTATCTGACCGACGTGATACGACTCGCGCGCGAAGACGGCTGCGAAGTCACAACGCATACCATTACGGATGAAAAAGAAGCCACTGGTGTGAACGATCGCGTGCAGTTGGCAGAGCTTGAGCGGCACTACCAATGGCGTGAAGCCCGCAAACTGATGAAGCATGGCGTCACCTTGCGTGATCCTTCCCGCTTTGACGTGCGTGGCATAGTGCAGGCTGGCAGAGACATCGAGATCGACGTAAACGTGATTTGTGTTGGAAAGGTAAAGCTGGGCGATGGTGTCCGCATTGGTCCAAACTGCATTCTGCGTGACTGCGAGATAGGTGCGGGATCCGTGATTCATGCCAATACCGTGATCGGCGAATCCGTGGTGGGTTCCGGTTGTGACATCGGACCTTTCGCCCGGATTCGCCCCGGCTCCGAGCTGGCCGATGGCGCGAGGGTCGGCAACTTCGTCGAGTTGAAGCAAACCCGCGTTGGCAAAGGCAGCAAGATCAACCACCTGAGCTACGTTGGTGACAGCGTACTGGGCAGCGATGTGAATATCGGCGCGGGTACGATTACCTGCAACTATGATGGCGTGAACAAGCATCGCACCATCATTGGCAACAACGTATTCATCGGCTCGAATGCTGCGCTGGTGGCGCCAGTCAGCATTGCTGACGGAGCTACCATTGCGGCGGGCTCCGTCATCACGCAGGATGTCGGCAGCAAGCAACTTGCAGTGGCGCGTGGCCGTCAGGTGAACAAGGATGATTGGGAACGCCCGGTGAAGAAGCCGAAGTGAGAATCGACCGTCCAGCAAGAACCGGCTGGGAAACAAACAAGCAGGAATAGACTAAATGTGTGGAATCGTTGGTGCTGTTGCACAAAGGCCTATAGCGGACATCCTGATTGAAGGATTGCGCCGGCTGGAGTACCGCGGCTACGACTCCGCCGGTCTTGCCGTGCTGTCGCCGGATGACAGCAGGCTGTTATGCATTCGCACTGTCGGCAAGGTGCAGGCACTGGCAGATGCCGAGAAAGAGGAGCCAGCGCGCGGCTTTGTTGGTATCGCACATACGCGGTGGGCTACCCACGGCAAGCCGGAAGTCCGCAACGCCCACCCTCAATGTTCGGCGCACACGATCGCCGTGGTACACAACGGCATCATCGAGAATTTTCAGGAACTGAAGGACATGATGCTGAAGGCAGGCTATGGCTTCAGCTCCGACACGGACACCGAGGTCGTCGCGCATCTGATCTACCGCGAATGGGAGAGCAAGAAGCAGGACTTCTTTGGCTGCGTACGTAGTGTCATCGAGGGCCTCGAAGGCGCTTACGGCCTGGCAGTTCTCAATACGGAATCTCCAGACTCCGTCATCGTCGCCCGTAGTGGCAGCCCAATCGTTATCGGTGTAGGCATTGGCGAGAACTTCATCGCGTCGGACCCATCCGCACTTGGCCAGGTTACCGACCGCTTCATCTATCTGGAAGAAGACGATATCGCCGAAGTGACGCGCACCAGCGTGTCCATCTACAACCATGGCAAGCCCGTGACACGCGAGTTGGTGCGCTTGCAGCTGGACAATGACGAGGTCATGAAGGGCCAGTTCCGCCACTACATGCAGAAAGAAATCTTTGAGCAACCAGACGTGATCAGGAATACCTTGCAGGGTCGTATCAGCAAGCACCATGTCCTGGAGCAGTCGTTTGGCGTGCAGGCACAGGAAATCCTGGACAAGGTGAAGAGCGTCCAGATCGTGGCCTGTGGTACCAGTCACCATGCCGGACTCATTGCCAGGTTCTGGATCGAAGGTATCGCCGGCATTCCCTGCTCGGTCGATATCGCCAGCGAGTTCCGTTATCGGCGTGTGCTGGTGCCGGAGTCCTGCCTGTTCATCACCATCTCACAGTCCGGTGAAACGGCGGACACCATGGCGGCCTTGCGTTACGCCAAGACCTTGGGCGGTTATTGCGGCTTCGTCACCGTGTGCAATGTCGCCAACAGTTCCATGGTGCGCGAATCGGATTTTGCCGCGATGACCTTTGCCGGGCGCGAAATCGGAGTCGCTTCGACGAAAGCGTTTACCACGCAGCTTGCCGTTCTCGCCGTACTGGCCGTGGCGCTCGCCAAGCGCACCGGGCTGAGCGCAGCAGAGGAAGAGCGTTACGTGCAGGACCTGAACCAGCTGCCCGACATCGTCCGTCAGGCTCTGGCGCTCGACGACGCCATCAAGCTGCTGGGCAACGACTTTGGCGACAAACATCACGCACTGTTCCTCGGCCGTGGCATCCAGTATCCAGTGGCGAAGGAGGGTGCCTTGAAGCTCAAGGAAATTTCCTACATCCACGCCGAAGCCTATCCTGCCGGCGAGCTGAAGCATGGCCCGCTGGCACTGGTGGACAATGACATGCCGGTAGTCGCCGTGGCACCTGACGATGGGCTGCTCGAAAAGCTCAAATCAAACTTGCAGGAAGTCAGTGCACGCGGAGGGCAGCTTTATGTGTTTGCTGATGCAGATGCCGGCTTTCGTCCGGCTGAGGGACTCAAGGTCCTGAACGTACCGCACTGCAGTGCCTTCCTGGACCCTATTGTCTACACGATCCCGCTGCAGCTGTTGTCCTACCACGTCGCGGTATTGCGCGGCACGGACGTGGATCGTCCGCGCAACCTGGCGAAAAGCCTCACAGTCGAATAACACTAGTAAGGCTGTTTCTTGCCACTTTGCCGCAGGGAACGCAGACTGCGATTCAGCAGCTTGAGGTGATCCTTCAGCAGTTCACTGCGATAGCGCGCCACGCCCATCGCAAGCACGTCGATCACCACGAGATGGGCAATGCGTGACGACACGGGCGTAAATACGTGCTCGCTTTCCTCCACGTTGATGTGGATCGGCAGGTCGCAGAGGTCAGCCAAGGGCGTCCCCCGCGGCACCAGCCCGATGACCGTGGCGCCGGCTTCCCGCGCCAGGTTTACGCTCTGGATCAGGGCCTTGGTGCGTCCCGACTGCGAGATCGCCACCACCACGTCGTCTTGCTTCAGCGAGATCGCCGACATGTGCTGGATATGCGGATCCGTGTAGGCTGCGGCAAAGACTTGCAGCCGGAAGAACTTGTGCTGGGCGTCGATGGCCACCGAACCGGAGGCACCGAAGCCATAGAACTCCACACGCTTGGCGGCGCTCAAGGCAACGATAGCCTTTTCCAGCGCTACCGGGTCCACTTCATCACGTACGCTCAGCAGGGAACCGATGGTGGAGTCGAACACTTTGCGATTCACATCTGCCATTGAGTCCTTGTCGCTGACCGAGAACTGCACGTAACTACCGCTGCTGCCGAGATACTGGGCCAGCTGCAACTTGAAGCTCTGGAAGCCATCAAAGCCGAGCGCGCGGCAGAATCGTATGACAGTAGGTTCGCTGACGGCGGCTTTGTTCGCGAGATCGGACATGCGCAGCGAGAGGATGCTCGCAGGGTGCTGCAGAATGAAATCAGCCACCTTGCGCTCTGATTTGCGCAGGTCCGGCAGGCTGTTCTGCACTTTGCGCAGGAGGTTGATGCTGTCCAGAGGTTGCCCCATTCAAGTCATCGGGAGTTGGAGCAGCAAGGTAGTACAGACCCGGGAGGCTGGCAACGGCCACAAAGGCGAGCCAGCCCCGCCCGGGTAGAGCAGGCAGGAAAGCAAATTTCAGGAAAAAAGCAGGACAACCAGTTTATAACCAGAAATTCGAAAAAGCCCCGCCAGATTTTGTCGGAACAGGGCTATTTATACGGATTCGGCGTTAGCCGACAGGCACTACGTTTTCTGCCTGGGGGCCTTTGGCGCTCTGGGTGACGGTCATGCGAACTTTCTGACCTTCACGCAGCGTTCTGCGACCTTCGGACTGGATTGCCGTGTAATGAACAAAGACGTCCTTGCCACCAGCCTGTTCAATAAAACCAAATCCTTTTTCGTCATTAAACCATTTGACGGTGCCTTCTACTTGCTCTGCCATATCACTCTCTTGTAACTGATGCCACACGCAGTGGCGGAACCCAATACATCTATTGGTACTTTTTTAGTGGTGCCCCGACTACTGGAACCGCGCCTGGAAGGGCCTCCAACCTGAGGGCTCGAGCAGCCAGGTCCGCCGCATGGTAACAAGAATTGTTCAGATTGCCTATATTGGGCAATATTTCCATGATTTCTCCATTTTCAGATGAATGCCTATCACCGAATGGGAGGAAGCCTGCGGTAGAAAGCAGCAGCCGGTCATTGCTGGACTGGCGTGCAACCAGCAAAAAAACCTGAGATTACCGTGCGTTTTCACTAAAATGCCCCGCCATGGATGTCTCGCATATACTCAATTCACTCAACGATCCCCAGCGTCAGGCAGTTACCGCCGAACCGGGTAATCTGCTTGTGCTTGCTGGTGCCGGCAGTGGCAAGACACGTGTTCTGGTGCATCGCATTGGCTGGTTGATCCAGATGGACGGGGTATCGCCGGGCAGCATCCTGGCGGTCACGTTTACCAACAAGGCCGCCAGCGAAATGCGGTCCCGTATAGAGGAACTGCTCGAGCGGCCCAGCGCGGGCATGTGGGTAGGCACCTTCCATGGACTTGCCCACCGCCTGTTACGGGCCCACTGGCAGGAAGCCGGCTTGCCCGAGAAGTTCCAGATCCTGGATTCCGACGACCAGTTACGGCTGGTCAAGCGAATTACCCAAAGTCTCGACCTCGATGAAAGCAAATGGCCAGCGCGCCAATGCCAATGGTGGATCAACCAGCAGAAGGATGAGGGTTTGCGCGCGGCCAACATCGAACACTTCAATGATGAATTCACCCGCACCATGCTGCAGGTATACCAGGCCTACGAGCAGGCCTGCGAACGTGGCGGCATGGTCGATTTCGGTGAACTGCTGTTGCGCTCGCACGAACTCTGGTTGAAGCAACCGGGCCTGCTGGCCTATTACCAGCAGCGCTTCTCGCAGATTTTGGTGGATGAGTTCCAGGATACCAACAGCATCCAGTATGCCTGGCTGCGCGTGCTGGCCGGCAACAAGAGTTTTCTCACCGTGGTGGGCGACGACGACCAGAGCATTTATGGCTGGCGTGGCGCACGCATCGAAAACATCCAGCAGTTCACCACCGATTTCCAGCCAGCCACACTGATACGTCTGGAGCAGAACTACCGTTCTACTGCCACCATCCTGAAAGCGGCCAACCGCCTCATCGAGAAGAACGCAGGCCGCCTTGGCAAGGAGCTTTGGACTGATGGCGAGGACGGCGAAAAGATATCGGTATATGCCGCCTTCAACGAACAGGACGAGGCGCGCTTCGTCACCGAACAGATTGAACAATGGGTGCGCAAGGGACGCCGTCGCGACGATTGTGCCATCCTCTATCGCAGCAACGCGCAGTCGCGCGAGCTGGAAGAAGCGCTGTTGCGCGTCAGCATGCCCTATCGCATTTACGGGGGCTTCCGCTTTTATGAACGGCAGGAGATCCGCAATGCCATGGCTTATTTGCGGCTCGTGGCCTCGCGGGTAGATGACGCCGCCTTCGAGCGTGTGATCAACACACCAGTGCGCGGCATCGGCAATGTCACACTCGACGTCCTGCGCGTATTGGCACGCAACGAAGGCTCCTCTTTGTGGGACGCTTGCCGCAAGATTGTCACGGAAGGGCTGCTGGCGGCACGCGCCTTGTCCGCCGTGCAAGGCTTCATGGAGCTCATCAACCAGCTCGATGAGTACAGCGCAGACCACACCCTGCCCGAAACCATGGACTACCTGATCCAGCAGAGCGGGCTTATCCCGCATCACGAGAAAGAAGGCGGTGAAAAAGCCCGCTCCCGCATCGAAAACCTTGAAGAACTGGTGAATGCAGCCAAGGCCTATGAACCGGCGAACATTCCTGCCGGGGAAGAGCTGACGCCGCTCGACCTCCTCACCGGATTCATCGACAAGGCGGCACTGGACGCAGGCGATACGCAGGCTGACGAGTTCGACGATGCCGTGCAACTGATGACACTGCATTCAGCCAAGGGTCTCGAGTTCCCGCTCGTCTTCATCGTCGGTATGGAAGAGGGCCTGTTTCCCCACAAGATGTCTTCCGATTCGCTTGAAGGCGTCGAGGAAGAGCGACGCCTCTGCTATGTTGGCATAACGCGCGCGCGTGAAAAGCTTGTCCTCTGCCATGCAGAATCACGGCGTTTGCATGGTGAGGAGAATTTCACGCGCCCTTCACGTTTCCTGCGGGAAATCCCCAGCGAATTGCGCGACGATGTGCGCATGAAGGGTCAGGTGGTACGTCCGGCATCCTGGATGACCGGGGGGCGCAGTGGCAGCGAATCCAGCGCGGCGCGCAGCAGCGGAGGCGAAGAAGCGGGCCTTGTCCTGAATCTGGGACAGCGCGTGCGCCACCCCACTTTCGGAGAGGGTGTGGTACTCAACAGCGAAGGCCGCGGAGCCAATGCCCGCGTGCAAATAAATTTCGACGCGGTCGGCGGCAAGTGGCTCGTAATGGCATATGCCAGACTCGAAGTCATCGCCTGAAGCGACCGCCGGCAAACCAACAACAACGGCAGATGGGGACAACATGAAGAACGGCATAGTGAAACGATCCTTGCTGGCAGCCATGCTGCTGGCCAGCGCAGCGCTGGCCGGTTGCGGCGGCGATGCCGGTCCGGCAACGGAAGGCGCCAGTGCAGCCAGCCAGCAGAGCTGGGACTGGAAGATCGTCACGGCATGGCCCAAGAATTTCCCGGGCCTCGGTCGTGCACCCGAGCTCTTTGCTGAAAAGGTTGCAGCCATGAGCGGCGGGCGCATGAACATCCGCGTCTATGGTGCCGGGGAGCTGGTGCCTGCGCTCGAAGTGTTTGATGCTGTAAGTGCGGGTACCGCCGAGATTGGTCACGGTGCCGCCTATTACTGGAAGGGCAAGGTACCGGAAGCGCAGTTCTTCAGTGCCCTGCCCTTCGGCATGAATGCGCGCGAGATGGAGGGCTGGATCGCCTACGGCGGCGGAGCTGAACTGTGGACCGAACTGTACGCACCCTTCAACCTCATTCCGATGCGCGGTGGCAACACCGGCGTGCAGATGGGCGGCTGGTTCAACAAGGAGATAAACTCAGTCGCGGACTTCCAGGGCTTGAAGATGCGTATCCCTGGCCTCGGTGGTGATGTACTCACGCGCCTGGGTGGAGTCTCCGTAAACCTGCCCGGCGATAACCTTTACACCTCGCTGCAGACCGGTGTCATCGATGCCACCGACTGGACTGGTCCCTACAACGACCTGGCCTTCGGTTTCCATGACATCGCGCAGTACTACTACTACCCCGGCTGGCATGAACCCGGTGCCGTGATCGAGTTCATCTTCAACAAGGAGCTTTTCGAAGCGCTGCCGCCCGACATGCAGGCCATCCTTGAAACCGCTGCCGAAGCCGTCGATCTGCACATGACCGATGAGTTCACCGCACGCAACAGCGCGGCGCTGAAGGAGCTGCGGGAGAAGCACGGCGTGGAACCGCGCAAGTTCCCGGATGATTTGCTGATAGCACTCGATGGGGTGTCACAGCAGGTAATCGACGAACTGGGCCAGAGCAGCCCGATGGCGCAACGTATCCTTGACAGCTATCGTGCTTTCGAAACTACCGTGGCGGACTGGAACAGGATTTCGGAAGAAGCCTACTACAACGCCCGTAATCTCTGATCCAGGCAGTACCGTGGGATTGGCCGTCGAGCTCAGTCCCGCGGAATCGCCCTGGTACGACCGTTACCGTCAATGGCCACGAATACGAACTCACCTTCCGCCACCTTGGTCCACTCGCTGGCGTCGGTCACATCGTTGATCCAGGCTTCCACTTCCACCCGCACCGAACTGCGGCCAACGCCGCGCACTTTGGTATAGCAGCCCACCACTGATCCGACCTGGATCGGCGCCAGGAAAGAAATGTAGTCGATCGCCACCGTGGCGACCTTCCCGCGCGCCACCTTGGTGCTGGCGATGCTGGCGGCCATGTCCATCTGGCCCGCGAGCCAGCCGCCATGGATCTGGCCGTGCTGGTTCGTGTTGCTCGGCAGCGCGACGGTCTGCTGCGCCAATTCACCCAGCGGGTGGGGATTGGGATCGAGATTGAAATCCGTCAGGTGATCGCTCATCTAAATATCCTTGTGCAGCGTTAGAGGTGGCTCGGCAACCAGGTAGCCAGCTGCGGCCACAGCGCCAGCAGGCCGAGCACGATCAGTTGGATGACGATGTAGGGTACGACGCCACGGTACATATCGCGCGTGGTCAACTGATCCGACGCCGCGCCGCGCAGATAGAACAGCGCGAAGCCGAATGGTGGCGTGAGGAAGGAGGTTTGCAGGTTGACCGCCAGCATCACGCCCAACCAGATCGGATCGAGGCCCATGGCCAGCAGGACCGGACCCACGATCGGCACCACCATGTAGGTGATCTCGATGAAGTCGAGAATGAAGCCGAGCAGGAACACCACCAGCATTACCATGATCGTGGCCATCACCACGCCACCCGGCAGGCCCCGGAAGAAATCTTCCACCACGATGTCGCCGCCAAAGCCGCGGAACACCAGTGAGAAGATCGACGCGCCGATCAGGATCAGGAAGACCATGGACGTGACCCGTGTCGTGGCCTCACTGACCTCGCGCAGAATGTGCAGGCTGAGCTTTCTTTTCACCAGCGCCAGCAGCACGGAGCCGACGGCACCGACGCCAGCGGCCTCGGTAGGTGTGGCGGCACCCGAGATGATGGACCCCATCACGGCCATGATCAGCAACAACGGCGGCAACAGTCCGAGCACCAATGATTTGGCCAGCGATTGCTCGTCGTCCAGCAGCGCCAGGTCACTGGCTTTGGCCGCAGGTGCCGAGGCGGGCCGGAAGCGGGCCACGAGCACCATATACAGCAGGTAGCAAGCTACCAGCAGCAATCCCGGGATGATGGCCCCGGTGAACAGGTCGCCGACCGATACTGTCTGGGTGGAAAACACGCCCGCGCTGAGTTGGGCCTGCTGGTAGGCGTTCGACATGACATCGCCGAGCAACACCAGCGCGATGGACGGCGGAATGATCTGGCCCAGGGTGCCAGTGGCGCAGATGGTGCCGCTGGCAAGAGCAGGACTGTAGCCGGCCTTCAGCATGGTAGGCAGTGACAGCACGCCCATCGTCACGACCGTGGCGCCCACGATGCCGGTGCTGGCCGCAAGCAGCATTCCTACCAGGATCACCGAGATGCCCAGACCGCCGCGCATGGTGCCGAACAGGCGTGCCATGCCGGTGAGCAGGGACTCCGCGATGCGCGACTTCTCCAGCATGATGCCCATGAACACGAACATCGGCACTGCGAACAGGTTGGCGTTGGTCATGGTGCCGTAGATGCGGTTGGGCATGGCATTGAGGAAGGCCATGTCGAAGGTATCGGTCAGCACGCCGACGCCGGCGAACAGCAGCGAGGTGCCTGCCAGCGTGAAAGCAACGGGATAACCGCCCATCAGCGCAAGGCAGATGAGGGCGAACAGCAACAGCGGAATGAGTTCCATCACAGCAGGTTGTCTTCTTCGAGAGCGCTGGCCACAGACCCAGAAGGGCCGCGACCTTCCAGCAACTGCAGGAGGCTGCGCAAGGCTTCTGCAACACCTTGCATGATCAGTACGCCGCCCAGCACCAGAATCAAGGTCTTCAGCAGATACACATAGGGAAGGCCCCCGGTATCTGGCGAGCCCTCGCGGATTGCCCAGGCACTGGCCACGTAGTTCCAGCAGGTGAGCAGCAGGAACACCATCACAGGCAGCAGCATGAACAGCGTGCCGACCAGATTGACCAGGGCTTTCGTGCGCGGCTTGGCCTGGCTATAGAAAATATCCACACGGACATGCGCATCATGTTTCAGCGCGTAACCGGCACCCAGCGTAAAGATCAGTGCGTTGCAGTAGGTTACGAGGTCTTGCACGGCCACGGAGCCGGTGTTCAGCACATAGCGCGTGACTACTACATAGCAGGTTACCAGCAGCATCAGCGGAGCGAACACTGATGCAAAACGGCCCAGCAACTCTGCCAGGCCGTCAAGAAAGCTTACGATGCGTTGCAGCACACGCATGGGATTATTTGTTCTCGTAACTCACCAGTTTGAATTCGAGTACTGCTGGATCGATCAACTCGAACACCAGGTTTCGCAGCACAGCGGTGCCATAGGTGATGGAAGGGATACGCAGTGTGGCCCCGTCAAAGGTGGCCTTTTCCTGACCGACATCCTTCATCAGGACTATCTGCGAGGTGCGCGCCAGGAATTCATAGACAGGCGGGGTACTGCTGAGGTCGAAAATCACGCGGTACAGCTTGCCGCGGTACTGCAGCGGCACGATGAAGTTGGAGCCGTTGAAGATGCCGGTGGTGTCGGGGAGGGTGGTGTCGCCCGGCAGGTTGTTCGGATCGGCTTCGTAAATACGCGTGATATTGATGAAGTCATCGACGCTGAGCTGGTTGTCGAGCTTCAGCATGGGCACTTCATTGAATGCTGCTCCCAGATTGAAGCTCAGGTCGCGCGGCGTGCGTGATGCTATGGCGTCAATAACGGTCATGCCGTTGCCGATCACTTGCCCGAACACGGTGAAGCCGCCGTTCTGGCCATCGAGGTTGGCAGAGTTGTTGCCCAGATTGATGAACCATTCGCTGGTAGCGCTGTTCGGGTCATTGCCGAACTTCGCCATGGAGATGGTGCCACGCAGGTTGGAGCGGCTGAATTCATTTTGGACCGCGGTATCCTTGGGGACCTCTGTCACGGTAGTACCGCCAGTGTAGTAATAGCCACCGCCCTGGATCACAAAGCCCGGGACACTGCGATGGATGAACGTGTTGTTGTAGTCACCGCCGCGCACATAGTTGAGGAAGTTCTCCACCGTCTTCGGAGCCACTTCATCAAACAGCTCGATGCAGAAATTGCCCAGCGAGGATTCCACGCAGACATAGGGCTGCGCCCTGGCAGGAGCAGACAGGGCGGCAAAGGCCAGCAGAGCCAGGCTGGCGAAGCGGGTGAACAGGGTGCGCATGATCATAAATCCACTGAAGCCCCCAGCAGCGGGGCCAATAACAACAGCCGCGAGAATACCATATTTTGCCGGCCGGCCAGACCCTTGCAGACACGGCTGAAACTGCCGCCAATCTTCACAATCCAGATCGGCGGAAGCGCCCTTAACCCATTCTTAACCGAACCCACGGAAAAGTGCCGGGAAAATTAACGTTCTGCTGCAACAACGCTTAATCCCGGCTTCACATGAGCTGCCTACACTGCCGTCCCGTTGGATATCGTCAATTCATGTATCACACGGAGCTCCTTGCAATGAGATTCAAGTCCAAACTCCTGTCGCCGGCACTCATACTTGCCAGCCTCGCATCCGCCGTCGCAGTTGAAGCCGCGACGCCCCCCGCCCTTGATACCTATGTACTTGGCGGCAAACGAATCGAAACCACAGCCAGGTTCCTCGGTGGCGCCTCCATCAACAATGGCGCCAGCTTCCTGAAAGCAATTCCCGCCGGTGTCCCGGTGGATGTAATGGCTACTGTTACTGTGGACCCCCGCGACGTCGGTCAGGAAGGCGACCTGTACCTCGTGTTTGGTGTTGGCTCCAAGGTGTACCAGTGGACCAAAACCGGCGTGAAGCCCTGGACCATGAACGGCGTGGACGCTACCGGCCTCGAACCTTACGCTACCCAGATTCTGGGCAGCACTGTCCAGATGAACCTGGATGACATCGAAACCAAGCTCGGCGTTACGCTTGATGGCCAGCGCGTGTTCACCTACTTCGGCTACATGTCGGATACCTCCAAGTTGAACTACTCAACGTCCGCTACCTTTGACATGAGCAACCCTGTCACTGGCACCGAATGCCCTGCAGGTATTGCCGGCGCGAGCATCCCCGGCTTCCCGGGCACCAACAAGCGCCTGTGCGTGCTCAAAGGCACCTACACCCAGAACATCCATCTGACCAACAACGTCCATTACGTGGTCGACGGCCCAGTGTTCTTCGGTGGCGATAACGTCAACTCAGCTACGCTGACGATCGACCCGGGCGTAAAAACCTACGGTGAATCCGGCGCAGACTTCATCCGCATCAGCCGCGGTTCCAAAATCCAGGTCAACGGCACCCATGAAATGCCTGTCACCATGACGGGCGCAGCTGAGTCCACTGCCGACGAAAGCACCACCGGCCTTTGGGGCGGTCTGGTATTGAACGGCAACGCACCATTGAACGGCTGCTCCGTTGGCACCGTGTTGTGCCAAGCCGAAGCTGAGGGTAATGCCGGCGTCTACGGTGGCACCAACCCCACCGAAAGCAGCGGTACCATTACTTACCTCGTCATCAAATACGCCGGCTTCGAAATCTCCCCCGGCAACGAGCTGAACAGCCTTACGCTGAACTCCATTGGTTCCGGCACGCTGATCGACTATGTACAGCTGCACAACGGCTCCGACGACGGCTTTGAAACCTTCGGCGGCACGGTAAACGCCAAGCACCTTGTGCTGACCGGCAACGACGACGACTCGCTCGACTGGCAGAAAGGCTGGACCGGCAAGGTACAGCACGTACTCGTCATCCAGAAGCCCGTAGGCGACCGCGGTATCGAAGCCGACAACAACTCTGCAGCCCGCGACTCGCTGCCACGCTCCAACCCGCAGGTTGCCAACGTGACCCTTCTGGGCAAGAGCAGCAACAACGTCGGCATCAAGCTGCGTGACGGTACGGCAGGCAGTATCTACAACGCTGTCGTCAAAGGCTATGGCTCTGCCTGCGTTGACATCGACCACGGCCCGACCTTCCTGAATGGTGGTTCCTCGGCCACCAGCCTGACTGGCCAACTGACCATCGTGAACTCGCTGTTTGATTGCACCAGCATCGCCAACGACGCTGCTGCGGACAACTGGAGCACGGTTGCATGGTTCCAGGGTCAGGCAGGCAACATCTCCAGTGCCAGCGGCATGACCAGCTACATCAATACCTCCGCGGTGAATGCCCGTACCGCAGCCACGCTGCCAAACGACGGCTTCTTCGACCAGGTCAGCCACATCGGTGCTGTCAAAGATGCCGCCAGCGACTGGACTCTGGGATGGACCTTCCGCGAACCGTTCCTGAAGCTGCTCCCGTAAGCGCAGCAAATGACCCAGGTTCCGCCGCCAAAGCGGCGGAGCCTGCCGGCAGGACGCCGGGCAACAACATACAAGAAGCATCAAGTAAGAAGTGGGGAGTACGCAGGATGCGTCGTCCCCACTTTTTTACTGTTAGAAGCACCAAACGAAATCACTTACACACACACGGTAAAGCCCATCATGAACCTGAAAAAGAAATCGTTGTTTCTGGCCATGTCCCTCTTGCTGATACAGCAGCAGGTCATGGCGCAGGCACCCGAAGCAGACGACCTGGAGGAACTGGCTGCGCCCAGGCCGGTCCCCGCCGCCGGTGGCGAGATCGAAGAGATCGTAACCCTCGGAAAATACATTCCTGATGAAAAGCGTGCCACTGCCGCTGTTTCCAACGTATTGAACACGGCCGCCCTCGAGCGCGCCGGTGACAGCAACATTGCCGAAGGCCTCAAGCGCCTGTCCGGCCTGAACCTCTCGGAAGGCAAGTTCGTTTTCATACGTGGCCTCGGCGAGCGCTATTCAGCCGCTATGGTCAACGGTGCCACGCTGCCCAGCCCGGAGCCGATTACCCGCGCTGTGCCCATCGACCTGTTCCCGGCCAACATTATCGATACGGTGCTGGTGCAGAAGACTTTCTCTGCCGCCTTTCCGGCTGAATTCGCCGGCGGCATGATCGAGATGCGTACCAAGGTTGTACCCGAAGAGCCCTTCTTTGAACTGAGCAGCAGCATCGGCTACAACGACATCACCAGCTTCAAGGACGGCCTCACCTACGACGGCGGCAGCCGCGACTGGATGGGACTGGACAAAGGCACGCGTGATGAGTCCGACCTGCTCAAGAGCGCCGTTGCCGGTGACCGCGAGCTGCGTGAGAACAATTTCATCTACAAGGAAGGCTTCGAAGCATCGGAACTGGAAGCCATCGGCGAGAGTCTGCCAGTGGTCTATACGCCCAGGGCCGAAGACATTTCGCCTGACATGAGCGTTGGTGCAAATTTCGGGACCATGCTGCAGAGGGGAGACTTCCGCCTGGGTATGCTTTCCAACCTGAGCTACAGCAACAGCTGGGAATCGCTGAAGGCTTCGCGCAATACCTATGCTTCCGATGTTAGTGGCGGACTTGAAGGAGCCAACCTGCAGGAGTTCCGGTCCACGCAGCAGAACGTCGATTCCTCCATGTTCTGGAATGTCGGCCTCGAATACCAGGACGCTCACGCCCTCACGTTCACGGTGCTGCAAATCCACAAGACCGACGATCTCGCCGGCCTCACCACGGGCCTGCTGGGCACCGAAGGTGCCAACACCCGCCAGACCCGTCTCGAGTGGATTGAACAAGACCTGTTGACGAACCAACTGCAGGGCCGTCATTCCTTCTATGAAGGGTTTGGCTGGGAGGAGCTCACTGTCGAGTGGCACGTGAACCAGTCGCGCGCCAAGCGTGAAGCTCCCGATATGCGCCAGTTCCGTTACGACGAGGAAGAGCAGACTGGCGATTACCTCTTCTGTCTGCGCGCTGTGTGCAATCAGCGCGTGTGGAGTGACCTGCTGGACGAGAATGAAGATTACGGCATCAGCGCCGCGCTGGCGCTGAATACCCCCTTCGATACCTACACAACCTTGAAGGCCGGTACCTCGCGCATCCGGAAAGATCGTGATGCGGAACTGCGCCGCTATTCATTTATCAGCGGCGGCGCCCTGTCGAACGACCGCAGCCTGCGCCTGAACCCGCGGCTGGAGGACGTGATCAATTCCACGACCATTGGCAATCGTGGCTTTCAGATCAAGGAATCCACACAACCTACGGACAACTATTTCGCGTCGCAGGCCATCGATGCCATGTACATCGAATCCGACATCGAGCTGAGCCCGTCCTTCCGCCTGATGGCTGGCGTGCGCCAGGAAGAGTCGGTGCAGGACGTAACTACCTTCAACCTGTTTAACCCTACCCGCAGGGAAGAAGCCCAGCTTGAGGATGACAATCTGTATCCTACCGTCACCGGCACCTGGGTGCTGGATCGCTACGACATGCAGGTGCGCGCGGGCTACTCCGAAACCACCTCACGGCCTGACTTCCGCGAGCTGTCGCGGGCACCGTTCATTCACCCTGTCACCGGTCTCGAGATTGTCGGCAACCCCGATCTGACTGTTGCCTTCGTGGAAAACTATGACCTGCGCTGGGAATGGTATTTCGCGGCGGACGAGAGTGTCTCCATCGGCCTCTTCCACAAGGACTTCACCAACCCCATTGAAGCCATCATCGAGCCGGGCATCGACAACCGTCGTACCTTTGTCAACGCCCAGGCCGGCCAGGTACAGGGCGTAGAGTTCGACGGTTTCCGCTGGCTGGAGTGGGTCAGCCCCCGTCTTGAAAGCTGGTTCACGGCCGCCAACCTGACCTTGATCGATTCCGAAGTCGTCATCAAGCCGGAAGACGCCGGCATCCTGACCAGCAGCACGCGTCAGTTGCAGGGCCAGGCTGACTACATCATCAACCTGCAGCTGGGGTATGACGATGGCTTCAAGCACAACGCCAGCATCGTGTTCCACCAGACTGGCGAGCGCATCCGCGAAGCCGGCGTACTGGGGGCACCTGACGTTATCGATGAGGCTTACGGTGAACTCGACGCGAACTACATCTACACCATGAACGAGCACCTCAGGCTGAACCTGAAGGCGCGCAATCTCCTGCAGATGGATCGCGAAGCCACACAAGGCGGCCTCGATGCCAATACCTGGATTGAAGGACGCGTGTTCAGCGTAGCAATGACCTACACGTTCTGATCATCGCATACGGCCAGATCACCGGTTGATCATCACGCAGGGGCGGGCCTCCGCCCCTGCGAGGTCAGTTGCTGTGAGGCAACAGGGAATAGCTTTGGGCGTACTCCAGCATCTGCCCGGCAAAATCATCCGGGTACTCCACCAGCACGTCGGTGATCTCTGGCGAGCCCGGTGACACCACCGGCACCAGACGCGGATTGATGAAGCCGCTATACGGCGCCACGTTGAGCGGCGCATAGCGTGCCAGCACTTCCGCGTGCAGCTCTGCATCCACCTTGGTGCCATAGTTCTCGATCAGCGCTTGAGCCGCCGCAAAGTCACCTTCGCTCTTGATGCGCTGGTGCTCGCGCAGCAGTTCGCCAAACAATTCGCGCAGACGCTCATAATCGTTGATCACGAAGAAGGTCTTGCCGTCGCGCTCGCGACGTTCAATTACGTTCTCGTCACGCCCCTTTTCATACACCCATGCCGCTATCTCCTGGCGGTTGCGCATGTGCGCTTCTTCAATATTATTGCCCGGCTCGATGCGATACAGCTGCGTCAACAGGCCGCCACGGATGTAGCGGTCGTATTCGGCTTTGCCCAGGTCCGGCGAGGGCATCACGCCGAGCTCCACCAGCTTGGGGTCCAGCATGTAGTACAGCGCCACCAGATCTGCACGCCCCTCTTCCATGGCGCTGGCATACTGCTTCAGCGTTTCTGCCGTGCTGCCCACGCCGGGGTTGATGATGCCGGACGCGTGGCCGATCACTTCGTGCATATCGGTGTGCAGCAGTCCCGCCAACTGGCCATACTCACGCGCCCGCGCGATTTCGGCGTCGTCCCAGGCGAATTCCTCCAGCGTGCCGGTATCGGAGGCATCGTAGGCCGTGGTGATGTTGGACAGGCTGACGGACTTGGAACCATGCTCGGCACGAATCCACGCCGAGTTGGGCAGGTTGATGCCGATGGGCGTCGCTGGCGATGCATCGCCCGTCTCCGACACCACCACGATGGCCTTGCCGGTGATGCCGACGACTTCGGTCTTTTTGTGTTCGTCCATGATCGGCGAATTGTCTTCGAACCACTGCGCCTCATTGGCAATGGCGCTGATGCGGCGCGTGGCCTCGTCGTCGCGGAACGACACCACGGATTCAAAGGAGCCTTTGAGCCCCATCGGGTCCTTGTACACTTCGATGAAGCCGTTGGTTACGTCCACCTGCGAGACCGTATCGGCCACCCAGGCCACGTTGTAGGCGTCGAAGTCGGCGAGATCGCCGCTGCGGTAGTACTGCACCAGCAATTCCAGGGCGAGGCGCTGCTCAGCGGTTTCGGCCACGGTGATGGCCTGTTCCAGCCAGTACACGATGCGCTCGATCGCCGGGCCGTACATGCCGTCCAGATTCCACACCTTTTCCACCAGCTCGCCG
Source organism: Pseudohongiellaceae bacterium (assembly GCA_044338855.1). Taxonomy (GTDB): domain Bacteria; phylum Pseudomonadota; class Gammaproteobacteria; order Pseudomonadales; family Pseudohongiellaceae; genus CAILUG01. The sequence continues at coordinate 49,252 of JBIIWP010000011.1, forward strand.
TCTTCCTTTACCAGCTTGGTG
>JBIIWP010000122.1:0-8608 GCA_044338855.1 Pseudohongiellaceae bacterium
CACACGAGAGGCGCCGGCAACGCTGGCCGATCTCGGAGTGTGCTTCCTTGCAGACAAGTCCGTACATGTTGGCAGTGGGACCACCGAGGTCCGAGATCACACCAGTGAAGCCCGGCACCTGGTCACGGATCTTTTCCACTTCCTTCAGGATCGATTCTTCCGAGCGGCTCTGGATCACCCTGCCCTCATGCTCCGTGATCGAGCAGAAGGTGCAGCCGCCGAAGCAGCCACGCATGATGTTCACGCTGGTCTTGATCATGTCGTAGGCAGGAATCTTCGCATCGCCATAGGAAGGGTGCGGGCGCCGCGCATACTGCAGGTCGAACACCGCATCGATCTCGTGCGTCTCCAGCGGGATCGGCGGACGGTTCACCCAGATCTCTTTGGTGCCGTGTTTCTGGACCAATACGCGGCCGTTGAAGGGGCTGGCTTCCTGATGCAACACGCGGGAGGCATGCGCGTACAACACGGGATCTCCGCAGACCTTTTCGAAGGACGGCAAGCGCACATAGGTGGTATCGAGATCCAGCTCCTGCTTGTGTTGCAAGGGCAGCGGAATCAGCTTCACCGGCGCGGTACTGCCGGGTTGCATGTCTTCCTGCTGGTTGCTGACGTATTCGTAGGGACTCGGAAACTTGTCGATACGGCCGGGCCAGTCCACGCGGGTGGAATCGATGCCCACCCATCCTTCCGGCACGGCATCGCGAATGATGGTGGTGCCGCGGATATCCATGAGCTCATCGACCTTGTGGCCTGTGGCCATGGCATGTGCCACTTCAGCGATGGCGCGCTCGGCGTTGCCGTACAGCAGGATGTCGGCGCCGGAATCGATCAGCACGCTGCGGCGGATCTTGTCGCTCCAGTAGTCGTACTGCGCGATGCGGCGCAAGGAGGCTTCGATGCCACCGATGACGATCGGCACGTTCTTGTACGCCTGGCGGCACAGCTGGCTGTAGACGATCACAGCGCGGTCGGGGCGCTTGCCGCCCTCGTCGTTGGGAGTATAGGCGTCGTCACTGCGCAGGCGCAGGTCGGCCGTGTAGCGGTTGATCAGCGAATCCATGTTGCCGGCGGTGACGCCGAAGAACAGGTTGGGCTTGCCCAGCGCCATGAAGTCCGTCGTGTTCTGCCAGCGCGGCTGCGCGATGATGCCCACGCGGAAACCCTGCGCCTCGAGGAAGCGCCCGATCACAGCCATGCCGAAGCTCGGGTGGTCCACGTACGCATCACCTGTGATGATGATGATGTCGCAACTGTCCCAGCCCAGCGCGTCCATCTCCTTGCGCGACATGGGAAGATACGGCGCGGGCCCGTAGCATTCTGCCCAGTATTTGGGATACGTGAAGAGCGTGCCGCTCTGGTTGGAGCGCAGCTGCGCGAGCGCAGTTTGGGAATATGAAGTAGTCGTCATGGCGCGCATTCTACCCGCTTTTCCCTTGGCGAGCTTGGCAGTCCTTGGCGCCAAGGAGCGCCAGGCTCGCCAAGAAGGCTGGAGCTGGTTACTCTTGCAGTAAGTAGTCATGGTCCCGGAGTCCTGCGTGGAAAGTCACACCATCCCCCACCTGCACGAAATCGCCATCTTCCTGGTGGCGGCCGGCATCATGGTGCCGCTGCTGCACCGCTTCCGCCTCAGCCCGGTGCTCGGCTACCTGTTCATTGGCGCCATCGTCGGCCCCTTCGGTCTCGGGTTGCTCGTGGATGCGGCACCGTGGCTGCGCAACTTCGTCATCACGGACCTCGCAGGCGTGCAGGCGATGGGGGAGCTGGGCGTGATCTTCCTGCTGTTCATGATCGGGCTCGAACTGTCAGTCGACCGCTTGTGGGACATGCGCCGTCTGGTGTTCGGCCTCGGCAGCCTGCAGGTGACGATCACGGCCAGTGTGATCGGACTTATCGCCTGGGGCTTCGGCAATACCCCGGCCGCCTCGATGGTATTGGGCTGCTGCCTGGCACTGTCTTCCACGGCCATCGTGATGCAGATCCTGATGGACCGGCGCCAACTCGCCTCGCCACTGGGCCGCTCCAGCTTCTCCATCCTGCTGATGCAGGACCTGGCCGTGGTGCCTATCCTGTTTCTTGTCGGCGTGCTGGGCAGCCAGTCGCAGGACAGCATCGGACTCGCCTTCCTCGGCTCGCTGCTGAAGGCCGTGCTGGTGATCAGCGGCATTTACTTCGGCGGACGCCTGTTGCTGCGGCCGCTGTTCCACATGGCGGCACGGGCGCGCAGTGCCGAAATGTTCATGGCAGCCACGCTGCTGGTCGTCATCGGGGCGTCCAGCATCACTGGTGCCAGCGGCCTGTCGATGGCGCTGGGTGCCTTTCTCGCCGGCGTGCTGCTGGCAGACACAGAGTTCCGCCACGCAGTCGAAGTGAACATCGAGCCCTTCAAAGGTCTGCTGCTGGGTCTGTTTTTCATGACGGTGGGCATGGGCATCGACTACCGCCTCGTGCTCGATGAGTGGCTCTGGCTGCTGGCCTCGGTGCTTGGCCTGCTTACCATCAAGACCCTGATCACAGCGGGTCTTTGCCTGCTGTTCGGCATCCCGCGCAGCGTCTCGCTGGAAGCCGGCCTGCTGCTGGGACAAGGTGGAGAGTTCGCGTTCGTCGTGGTGGGTCTGGCTGCGGGGCTGGGTCTGGTGCCGGCAGATGTGGCGCAGTTCATGTTGATCGTCACGGGCCTCACGATGATCGTCACGCCGCTGATCGCCTGGAGCGGCAGCCGGCTCTCGGCGCTCATGGAAAAGCGCTTGCATGTAGCCCCGGACGCCGGGGACCTCACCGAGGTGCAGGACTGGCAAGGCCATGTGCTGATTGCAGGTTTCGGCCGCGTGGGGCAGTTGGTCGCGCGCGCGCTGGACACGGAGGGTACGCCCTGGGTGGCCCTGGATGCGCGTGCCATGCATGTCGCAGTGGAGCGAGCCGCTGGCAAGCAGGTGTATTACGGCGACGCCTCGCGGCTGGAATTGTTGCGCCGCGCGCACGCGGAGCATGCCAGTGTCATGGTACTGACGATGGACCACGCCGATGTCATGGAGCAGGTAGTACGCACTGTGAAAGCGGAGTGGCCACAGCTGCCGGTAGTGGCCCGCGCACGCGACGTGGAACATGCCCGGCGCTTGCTGGAGCTGGGCGCCGACGATGTGATCCCGGAAGCCCTGGAAGGCAGCCTGCAACTGGCGGGTCGCGTGTTGCAGCGATTGGGTGCTTCTGAATCAACTGCCATGCGCCGCATGGACAACCTGCGCGAGCACTGCCTCGACATCATGAACTCGTAGGGTTCAATCCTGGGCAGGCGTGCCGCGCGGCGTGAACTGGATGGGGAACGGCGCGATGTTGTCGCCCTTGCTGATCGTGGGCACGCCTTCCTTCTCGACCTCGTCGATACGGACCACGGCCTGCAGCGGGATGAAGCTGCGCTTCACGCCGGCGAATTCGCTTTTCAGCTTTTCTTCGCCCGGATCGACCACCATCTGGTTACGCTCACCGAACACGAAATCCTCGATCTCGATGAAGCCCCACAGGTCACTGGTATACACCTCGCGGCAATAGACCTCATACACCTGTCCCTTGTTGAGGAAGGTGACGCGGAAGAGGTCTTTCGGGCGGCTGCGGTTCATGGCGGGTGTCCTGCTGGGTTTCTGACTCGCAATATCGGGGCACTTCCCCCCGAATTCAACCCCGGGCTCACCGGGCTTATCGGGCAGCGTGTATACTGCACGGCCTTTTCCCCAATACATCAAGCAGATACCCCTACCCGCAGCATGGCCAAGAAAGTCTTCATCGTTACCCACGGTTGCCAGATGAACGAGTACGACTCGTCGCGCATGCTCGACCTGCTGAAAGAGAACCAGGGCATGGAGCTTGCCGCCAGCGCTGAAGAAGCCGACGTGCTGCTGCTGAATACCTGCTCCATCCGCGAAAGGGCGCAGGAGAAGGTGTTCCACCAGCTCGGTCGCTGGAAGGAACTCAAGCAGCTGAAGCCGGACCTGAAGATCGCCGTGGGCGGCTGCGTCGCCAGCCAGGAAGGCGAGCTGATTGGCAAGCGCGCCCCTTATGTGGATGTGGTGTTCGGTCCGCAAACCCTGCACCGCCTGCCGGAGTTACTCGATCGCTCATCCGCGCAGTTCATCGATGCCGCCGGCAGCCGCAAGCCGCGCTCGCCCGTAGTGGACATCAGCTTTCCCGAAATCGAGAAGTTCGACCGCCTGCCCGAGCCCAGTGTGGACGGCCCCGCCGCCTTCCTCAGCATCCAGGAAGGCTGCAGCAAGTATTGCTCATTCTGCGTGGTGCCCTACACGCGCGGCGAAGAAGTCAGCCGGCCGCTGGACGATGTGTTGGCCGAAGCTGTGCATCTGGCCAGCAAGGGCGTGCGGGAACTCACGCTGCTGGGGCAGAACGTCAACGCCTATCGTGGCGCCACGCACGACGGCAATATCGCCGACCTTGCCACGCTGATTACACTGGTGGCCGCCATCGACGGCATCGACCGCATCCGCTTCACCACCTCGCATCCACTGGAATTCAACCAGGCCCTGATCGACTGCTACGCCACCGTGCCGGAACTGGCCGGCCACCTGCACCTGCCCGTGCAGAGCGGCAGCGACCGCGTGCTGGCCATGATGAAGCGCAACCACACGGCGCTGGAATACAAGAGCATCATCCGCAAGCTGCGCGCGATCCGCCCCGACATCAGCATCTCCTCGGACTTCATCGTAGGCTTCCCCGGCGAAACCGAGGAGGACTTCAACGCCACCATGAAGCTCATCGCCGACATCGGCTTCGACCAGAGCTTCAGCTTCGTCTACAGCGCCCGCCCCGGCACCCCGGCCAGCGACCTCCGGGACGACACGCTGGAAGAGGTAAAGAAGCAGCGCCTGCAGCTACTGCAGACGCGCATCAACCAGCACTCGCAAAGCATCAGCGAGCGCATGCTCGGCACCGTGGAAAAAGTGCTGGTGACCGGCCCCTCGCGCCGCGACCCCGGCGAGTTGTGCGGCCGTACCGAGAACAACCGCATCGTGAACTTCCCCTGCGATGACCACAGTCTGGTGGGCCAGTTCGTGGACATCCGTTTCACCCAGGCGCTGTCGAACACGCTGCGCGGCGAACTCGCGTAGGGGCGGGCACGGGGGCTCGTCCCTACGGGATAAAACCTTGCAAATCATTCCGTTGCACCGGCTTCCTAAGGTAGGCTTTAAGCTTCAATGCCGCCCCCAAACCCTTGTTATTCCTCAGAATAAATTAACCCCACGGCCGGATTGCCTTGCTATACTGCGGCACATTCCAGGCAACGAGGAGCCTTCTCCTACCCTTCATGAGTGACTCTCACCCCCAGCGGTTGCAACTGCAACCCGACAACCCGCAACGGCTCGCGAATCTCTGCGGCCGCCACAATGAACACCTTCGCCTGATCGAGAATCGCCTGGGGCTGAGCATCAGCAACCGGGGCAATGTGTTTGAGCTCGAAGGCAGTGCTGAAGCCCGCGACAGTGGCGCCCGCCTGCTGCAGGCGCTCTATGTAGAGACCGCTACCCAGCCGGTGCTGACCCCGGACCTGGTACATCTGGCACTGACCGAGGTACGGCCGCGAGCCGCTGCCGACCTGCAGCCTGCGCCGGCAGAAAGCAGCATCCCCGAGGAACTGCTGTTACTGCGTACCCCGAAGGTGTCCGTGCGGCCGCGCACGCCGCACCAGAAGGACTACGTGCGGGCCATCATGAAACACGACATCAACTTCGGCATCGGCCCCGCCGGTACCGGCAAAACCTATCTTGCCGTGGCCTGTGCCGTGGACGCCCTGGTGAACGAGCGCGTGGCGCGCATCCTGCTAGTACGCCCCGCCGTGGAAGCCGGTGAGAAACTCGGCTTTTTACCCGGCGACCTCACCCAGAAAGTGGACCCCTACCTGCGCCCCCTCTACGACGCCCTCTATGAAATGCTGGGCTTCGAGCGCGTGGCCAAACTGATTGAGCGTAACGTCATCGAGATCGCACCACTGGCCTTCATGCGCGGCCGCACACTGAACAACAGCTTCATCATTCTCGACGAAAGCCAGAACACCACCACGATGCAGATGAAGATGTTCCTGACGCGCATCGGCTTTGGTTCCACGGCAGTAATCACCGGTGACCACACACAGATTGACCTGCCGAAAGGCACCCGCTCGGGCCTTGTGCAGGCCACCCAGATCCTGCCCAAGGTGAGCGGTTTGAGCTTCACCTGGTTCAACTCGGGTGACGTGGTACGCCACCCCATCGTGCAGCGCATCGTGGATGCCTACGATGAATACGACCGCCAGACCGTTGCAGCGCTCGGGCCAGCCGACAAAGACCGCCAGCATGAACGTGACCATTGATCTCCAGAACGCCAGCGGGATAAAGCAGGTCCCGCTGCGCCGGCAGTTCAAGCACTGGGCCATGGCCGCCATGCAGCAGATCGAGCCGGAAGGCACGGGCGGTGCGCTGAGCATCCGCCTGGTGGACGAAGCGGAGAGCCGCGAGCTGAACGGCCAGTACCGCAGCAAGCCCTACGCCACCAATATCCTGTCGTTTCTGGTACCACCGGAACTGGGCGGCAAGCTGCTGGGTGACCTCGCCATCTGCGCGCAGGTGGTACAGCGCGAAGCGATCGAGCAGCACAAGACTGCCGACGAACACTGGGCCCATCTGGTAGTGCACGGCGTGCTGCACCTGAAAGGCTACGATCACGAAAACGATGCCGACGCAGAAGCGATGGAAGGACTTGAAGTCCGTATCCTGCGCACACTCGGCCTGAAGAATCCCTACACCCCCATTTACAACACCCCGCAAGAGCCATGATGAACGACGACAACCCCGACAACAGTGACACCGGCCAAAGCTCCTGGATCGGCAGATTGCGCGAAGTCTTCACCGACTCCGTGGATGACCGCGAAGATCTGGTGGAAGTGCTGCGCCGCGCGCAGCGCGACAAGATCATCGACGGCGAAGCGCTGAGCATTATCGAAGGAGCGCTGCAGGTCGCCGACATGCAGGTGCGCGACATCATGATCCCGCGCACGCAGGTGGTAACCGTGCGCGCCGGAGATTCGCCCGAAGAAATCCTGCCCGTGGTGATCGCAGCACAGCATTCGCGCTTCCCGGTCATCGGCGACAACCTCGATGATGTCTTGGGCGTGATGCTGGCCAAGGACCTGCTGCCACTGGCACTGGACCGCGATTTCCGCAAATTCGACATCAAGGATGTGATCCGTCCGGCCACCTTCGTACCGGAATCCAAGCGCCTGAACGTGCTGCTGAAGGAATTCCGCGAAACCCGCACACACATGGCCATCGTCATCGACGAGTACGGCGACGTGGCAGGCCTGTGCACCATCGAGGACGTGCTGGAGCAGATCGTCGGCGAGATCGAGGACGAGCATGACATCGACGATGAAGTATTCATCAAGCCGCTGGACCAGCATAACTTCACGGTGAAGGCACTGACGCCACTGGACGAGTTCAACGAGTTCTTCAACACGCAGTTCCCGGAGGAAGAGTTCGACACCATCGGTGGTCTGCTGCTGAGCAAGTTCGGGCGCATCCCGCAGCGCGAAGACCACATGCGCATCGGCGATCTCGACTTCAAGGTGCTCAACGCCGACAACCGCCAGGTACGGCTGTTGCACGTGACGCTGAACGACGACAGCGCAGAACCGGACCTTTGAGCCCGGCTGCCACAGCCAAGCCCTCTCTCCCCGGCTGGCTGCAGCCCCTGCTGCGCCCGGCATTGGCGTTGGGTGCCGGCGCGCTGGCGCCGCTCTCCTTCAGCCCCGTCGACCTCTGGCTGTGTGGCCTGATCTCCGTCGCGCTGTGCTATGGCCTGCTGCAGGACCGCACGCCGCGCGAAGCCGCACGGCTTGGCTGGTGCTACGGCCTTGGCTGGTTCGGGGTGGGTACCTCCTGGATCTACGTCAGCATTTCCGTCTACGGCAACGCCGCACCGCCGCTCGCCTTCGTCATCACGGCGTTGTTCGTGGCCATCATGGCCTCATACTTCGCCCTGTTCGGCTGCGTCTGGCGCCGGGTTGCGAGCCAACGTTGGCCGCTGCCGGGCTTTGCGGCCTGCTGGGTACTGGCGGAGTGGCTGCGCGGCTGGCTGTTCACAGGCTTTCCATGGCTGCAACTCGGTTCCGCCCATGTCACCAGCGTATTCTCCGGGTTGGCGCCGCTGTTCGGCGTGCTGGGGCTCAGCTTCGTGCTGGCACTGCTCGGTGCCGGTATGGCGGAACTGCTGCTGCGCCTGCAGCGCGCACGCAGCCTCTTGCCGCTGGTGCGCAGCCCGCTGGCAGGCGTCCTGCTGCTGCTATGGCTGGGTGCCTGGTACAGCAATCGTCTGATCTGGGTGCATCCGGCCACTGATGTACCGGTCACCGTCGGGCTGGTGCAGGGCAACATCCCGCAAGGCATGAAGTTCGACAGCGCCTACCTGCAGGACATCATCGACACCTATGACATCCTCAGTGCACCGCTGTGGCAGAACGATTTCGTGCTGTGGCCGGAAACCGCGCTGCCGGTGGTGCAGCAGGATGCAGGCCACATCCTCGACTACTTCGCCGCACAGGCCGGTGACCATGACGGCACGCTCGTCA
>JBIIWP010000186.1:0-2631 GCA_044338855.1 Pseudohongiellaceae bacterium
CGATGGCAGCATGCACAACAGCATCACCGTGCTGGGCAGCGGCTCCGGTACCTGGCACAAGCAGAAGCTCGTGCCTTTTGGCGAATACGTGCCACTGCGCAGCGTACTGAGCAGCCTGCTGCAGTTGTTTGCACTACCGATGTCCTCGCTGAGCCCGGGGCCGGCCGAACAGCCCCTGTTGAACGTGGCGGGGCATCGGGTAGCGGCCTTCATCTGCTACGAAGTGGTCTACCCCGATTTCGTGCGGCGCCACGGCGGCGATGCCGACTTCCTGCTGACGATCAGCAACGACACCTGGTTTGGTACTTCGTGGGGGCCGCCGCAGCACCTGCAGATTGCCGCCCTGCGTGCGCGCGAACTCGGCCGCTACATGGTGCGCGCCACCAATGACGGCATCTCGGCACTGATCGACGAGCGCGGCCGCGTGGTGCAGCGCACCGGCCAGTTCAGCAAGGACATCCTGCAGGGTGAAATCCGCCTGTTTGAGGGCAAGACGCCCTTTGCACGCTGGGGTTCTGTGCCGGTGCTGCTGTTGGCTGCTTTGCTTTTGCTGCAGAATCTGCTGCCATTGCGACAGCGCCACACCAGCCATGACACCGACCTGACATGAAAGCACCACTTCCCCTGAGCGTGCAGTGGTCTCCTCCGGACGGCGGCCTCGCGGCCGATGTGCGCTGGGAACTGCGCAACCAGCTCACCACCCTGGACCGACTGGCGTTGTGGGCATTGCTGCCCGTCGCGCTGCTCAGCGTCAGCGGCCTGTGGCAGGACCTTGCCCACCCGCTGCTGCTGGGGTGGGGCGCGCTGGCGCTGGTGCAGGCCGGTGCCGGCTACTGCAACAATCGTCTGAACCGCCTGCGTCTGGATCGCCACGACGCCACGGACAACTTCCTGCAGCGCAACACCCTGTACTACGCGTTCATGGGCGGCGTGTGGGGCCTGCTGCCATTGCTGGCGGCGCTGTGGGGCAGTGAACGTGCCGCATGGTTCACACTGCTGGTGCTGCTGGCCATACTCACCTCGCAGGTGTTGGTGCTGTCCACCTCGCACCGCATCTTCCATGGCATCCTGCTTCCCTGCGGCCTGCTGCTGGCAAGCCTGTGGCTGGGCCCCGTGTATTCAGCCCAACTGTTCCTGCTCGGTTCCATCTACCTCGTGGCGCTTGCAGTGATGCACAACCTGTTGTTCCAGTTGCAACTGGATCGCGTGCGCAACTCGCTGCAGCATGCGGCCGAGGCCTCGGCATTGGCCAATACGCTGGAACATCACGACGCACTGACCAATCTCTTCAACAACTCGGGGCTGCGGCGCTGGCTGGATCAGCATACGGACGCTGCGGTGTATTCGCCGGTCAACGTAGCACTGGCTGCGGTGAAGGGACTGAGTGACATCAACGAACTCTACGGCTCCACCATGGCCGATGACCTGCTGCGCCAGATTGCAGAAAAGCTGGCCGCCAAAGCCGGAGCCGGCATCGGCATCGCGCGCCTCGGTGGTGCCGAGTTCCTGCTGGTGGACGTTGCGGCCGGTGCCGATCCAGAGGCACTGATCCAGCTGCTAGCATCGTTGGAACACGAGCAGTTCAGCCTCGCCGGGCGCCGCGTTGACATCGCCTTGCAGCTGTCCTGCGTGCAGGGTCCCGCGCAGGAGCTGGAAACGCTGGTGGAAGCCGCACGCTCGCGCCTGCAGGCCCAGCACAGCAGCCTGGGGCCAGACAACACCTTGCCGCGCCGACGTGAACTCGTCACCGGCTTTCACGCCGCCCTGTCGGAAGGCGGCATCATGCCCTGGTTCCAGCCCATCATGGACTGCGCCTCAGGCAGCATCATCGGCTGGGAGGCCCTGGTACGCTGGGAGCATCCTGCACTGGGGGTATTGCCACCGGATGCCTTCCTCGACATCGCACGCATCTGCGGCCAGTCCAGCCAACTGACGCGCAGCATGTTCAGCGCCAGCGCCCGCTTCCTGCAGCAGCTGATGGTGCAGGGCTGCAGCCGTGCCGCCCATGTCAGCATCAACTTTACCGGCAGCGATCTTGCCTCCACGGCCACCATCGACTGGATGCGCAGCACGATCACCGCACATGGCCTGCAGCCGAACCAGTTCACGATCGAGATACCCGAGAAGGAGGCGCTGTTGCAGGACGCGCGCCTCAGCAACAACCTCATCGCGATGCGTGAAGCCGGTGTGCATCTGGCCATCGACGACTTCGGCACCGGCTACGCCAACCTCGGCCACCTGCTGGACCTGCCTGCCACGGCGATCAAGATCGACAAGCGCTTCGTGGACAAGCTGCCGAACGACAAGCACAGTATCGCGCTGGTACGTGCCATCCTTACCATGGCGCAGAGCATGGGCATGAACACGGTAGCGGAAGGCGTAGAGCGCACGGAGCAACTGCACTTCCTGCGCGAGAATGGCTGTGATGCCTGCCAGGGCTACCTGGGTGGCAATGCGATGCCGGCGGAAGCCGCGCTGGCATTTGTGCGAACGGCAGGTGGCTTCACGCCAGCCCCATGAGCCACACGAACAGCGTGATGGAAAGCACCGCACCCAGCGAAGCCAGCACGATGGAGGTTGCGACCGCCGTTTCACAGCTCTGATAGCGGCGTGAGAACACATAGACACTGA
>JBIIWP010000106.1:0-10938 GCA_044338855.1 Pseudohongiellaceae bacterium
CACCTTCAGTTCCATGCTGGGCGTGTGGCATGGCGTGCCCTATCTGTTTGCCAACTTCGTGCAGCACTACCGGCAGCGTAATGCGGCGACAGCCAGCGCCCCCAGCGTACTGGCTGCACCGCAGAGTCTCACGCGCAGTCTGCCCTATCGCCTTTGGCTCACGGTGATGTGCTTTGTGCCGATGTTGTTGCTGGTGCTGGGGCGCCCGGTCTGGATCGTCCTGCTGTATGCCGTCACGGGTGCCTTCTTCATGCCCTTGCTCGCCGGCATATTGTTGTATCTCAATGGCTTGCGCCGTCGCATGGGCGCCTATTGCAACACCCTGCGCATGCAGTTGGCGCTGCTGGCCTGTCTGGTATTGTTCGCGGGACTGATGCTGCTGGAAATATGAGTTCGGGTGCCTCTGCGGCTTTGCCAAGCGGGGGGCAAGTCCCTAGAATGCGCGCTGCCGGAGCCATGCCCCCTGGGGTCGCAACAATGCACGATTTTGACGATATCAGACCTTACCGCGATGACGAAGTGCGCGGTGTGGTTGCCACCCTGCTCGAGGATCTCGACTTCTCCCGTGCCATGGGCAAGTTTCGCCACCCACGTTTGTACCGCTGGTTTCCCGGGCCGGTCACGCGGCTGGCGCAAAATGCCCTCAAGCAGGAAATCCGCAACGTCGAAACCATCCACGACGTGCAGACGATCATCGAGAAGTACCTCGACAAGCTCATCGAAACCACCACCGACGGGCTGACGCATTCAGGTCTCGACAAACTCGATCCCCAGCTGTCCTATCTTTTCATCAGCAACCATCGCGACATCACGATGGACCCGGCGCTGGTGAACTACATGCTCTACCACCATGGTTTCGATACGCTGCAGATTGCCATCGGCGACAACCTGTTGAAGCGCCCCTTCCTCAGCAAGCTGATGAAACTGAACAAGAGCTTCATCGTGAAGCGTTCGGTGCAGGGACGCGACAAGCTGACGGCCAGCAAGCAGTTGTCGGCGTACATCCGCCACTGCATCAACAGCGGGCAGAGCGTGTGGATCGCCCAGCGCGAAGGCCGCGCCAAGGACGGGGTGGACAAGACCGAGACTGCCATCATCAAGATGCTGAGCATGTCCTCGCGCGATCAGGTCGACGAGTCCGGCCACAGCGTGACGCTCAGCGAGTCGATGAGCCAGCTCAACATCGTACCGGTGGCGATTTCCTACGAATTCGATCCCTGTGACCTCATGAAGGCCACGGAACTGCAGGCCATCGACACCACTGGACGCTTCGAGAAGGACGAGAATTCCGACGTCAACAGCATCCTCACCGGCATGCTGGGCAGGAAAGGCGCCGTGCACGTGAATTTTGGCGAGCCTTTGTCAGTCGCCGGGCCAGCGACGCCCGAAGGCGTGGCCGAGCTCATCGACCGCCAGGTGATCGGCAACTACAAGCTGCACCTCGTCAACTGCCTGGCGCTGCAGAAGCTGCGCGCCGACTTCATGGACTTCAGCTGCCTGCCCGAGCTGTTCGGTGTCAGCGCCAGTATCGTCGAAGAGAAGCGCCAGCAACTGGAACGGCGCCTGCACGACATCCCGGCCCACCTGCAGCCCTACGTGCTGGCTATGTACGCCAATCCGGCGATCCGCAAGCATGAGATCAAGGGCTTGATCAAAGATTCCCGTTCCTGATTTTTGGCGCGGGAGCGGCTCTTCCTCTATAGTGCCGGGCATGCTCTCAGACGATATCAAGCACACCATCCAGTCGAACTATTCGCTGATCCTGCAACGCAAGAACCTGCAGACGCGTCCCGGCCAGAAACAGATGATCGCGGTGATCGCGCGCACCCTGGGTGCAGCGGATCTCAGTGGCGATGACAGTTCCGGGCCCGGCGAGCCTGCCATCTGCGTGGTGGAAGCGGGCACTGGCACCGGCAAGACCCTGGCCTACCTGCTGGCGGCCATTCCCGTTGCCAAGGCGCTGGAGAAAAAGCTCGTCATCGCCACCGCGACGGTCGCGTTGCAGGAGCAGGTGATCTTCAAGGACATCCCGGACCTGCTGCTCAACAGCGGGCTGCAGTTTACCTATGCCCTGGCCAAGGGTCGCGGCCGCTACCTCTGTCTGTCGCGCCTCGACAATGCCCTGCGCAGTAACAGCAGCAGTGACGCCATGCGCGACCTGTTCAAGGTGGAAGTGCAGGACCCCGCCAGCATGGACCGCGCCCTCTACGACCAGATGCTGGAAAAACTCGGTGGTGGTGAGTGGCGCGGCGACCGTGACGAATGGCCGGAGTCCATCACGGAGGAGCAGTGGCGCCCCGTGGCAGTGGAACACGGCCAGTGCGCCGGCAACCGCTGCTCGTACTTCTCGTCGTGCTGCTATTTCAAGAGCCGCAACGACCTCGACAAGACTGACTGCATCATCGCCAACCACGATCTGGTGTTGTCCGACCTCGCCTTGGGCGGCGGCGTAATCCTGCCCGCGCCGGAAGACAGCATCTATATCTTCGACGAAGCCCACCAATTGCCCGGCAAGAGCCTCAACCACTTCTCGCATTATCTGCGCTGTGGTGGCACCGGCACCTGGATCGACCAGTTCGGCAGCGCCATGCAGCGCATCGCCCAGGATCGCGCCGGCAAGGGCCGCCTGCCGGATCTGTTGCTGGATGCGCGCGAGCACGGCCTCAGCGCCCGCCTTTGCCTGCAGGACGCCTACATCCTTCTGCAGCAGTACCAGCTCAAGGCCGAAAGCGCCTCGGCGCGCGGCGAAGTCACGCAGTATGTGTTTCCCAGCGGTGTAGTGGAGTCGTCACTGTGCAGTGCCCTTGACGCGCTGGCCGCCGAGTTCACCGCCGTCAGTGCACGTCTTGCGAAGGTGGCCGAGCTGCTGCGCCAGTGCATGGAGGAAGATGACGGCGAAGTGGAGCGCGATCAGGCCGAGGCATGGTTCCCGCTGTTTGGCAGCGCGCAGATGCGCACCGAAGCGGCGGCGCGCTGCTGCCTGCATTTCTCGCGCAGTGACGACGCAGGGCATCCACCCGACGCACGCTGGCTCACGTTCAGCGAGCAGGGCGGCAATCTCGAGATCACGCTGTCGACCAGCCCGGTGCTGGCAGCCGAAGACCTGCACGAAAAACTCTGGACCACTTGTTTCGCAGCGGTGCTGACCTCCGCGACGCTGACGGCGTTGGGCAGCTTCGATTTCCTCGCGCAACGCTGCGGCCTGCCGGTATCCACGCAGTACCAGCGCATCACCAGTCCCTTCAGCCACCGTGAGGCGGCGATCCTGCGGATACCGCGCAAGGGCTTCGATCCGTCCAACAACGAAGCGCATACACAGGCCATCGTGGCGCTGTTGCCCGACATGCTGAAGCAGGAGCGCGGCGCACTGGTATTGTTCAGCTCGCGCCGCCAGATGGGCGACGTGCTGTTCGGCCTGCCACCCGCGTTCAGAAAACAAGTGCTGTCGCAGGACGACTACGGCAAGCAGGAACTGCTGCGCCTGCACCGCGAGCTGGTGGACGCCGGCAAGAACAGCATCATCTTCGGTCTGGCCTCGCTGGCCGAAGGTATCGACCTGCCGGGTGACTACTGCACGCACGTGGTCATCGCCAAGATTCCGTTTCCCGTACCCAACGATCCCGTGGACGCGACGCTGGGGGAATGGGTGAAGGCACAGGGGCGCAATCCCTTCAACGAAATCTCGGTGCCGGAAGCAGCGCTGCGGCTGATCCAGGCCAGTGGGCGTTTGCTGCGCAAGGAAAGCGATACCGGCACCATTACCATCCTCGACGAGCGCCTGCTCACGCGCGGCTACGGCCGTGCGATCCTGGATTCCCTGCCACCGTATGAGCGTGAGGTGTTCTGAGCGGTCCCCGGTATGGCTGTTGGCAAGGTGCGTCAGCGTCCGGTCAGCGCGTTGATGAAGTCCAGCATCTGGCTGGTGTAGCGGTCATCACCCGAATTGATGTGCTGGTTGATGGAGATATGGTTGTGGTCGCGCGCCTGTGCAAAGCGCGGGCAGCGTTCCCGGGTCTGGCACAGCAGTTGATACATGCGCGCAGTGCCGCTTTCGATCGCGTGGGGATCCAGTTCGGCGCTCAACAGGAATACCGGCACATCCGGGCCCTTGTACTGTTCCGCCAGCGCGAACGCCGAGCGCGTCGCGCGCAGCCCGGCGTCAGCACCGAAATAGTCCGGATTGGCGGCGTCGTAGGCGCCGGACAGCATGATTGCGCCAGCGATGTCAGGGTCTCCCTCGAACATCAGCGCCGGGTCGAACAGGATTGATGCCACATGCGTGCAGCCGGCGGATGAACACAGGAAGAATATCTGCTCCGGATCGATGCCGTACTCTGCTGCATTGCTGCGTATCCACGCCACGATGGCCTGCATGTCCTGGCCGCCTTGCGGGTAGGTGATGCCGGGCACCAGACGATAGGTCGCATTGATGCCCACCATGTCGTGCCTGGCAAAATAGGTGGCCGTATTGGCGTTCATGAGGTCGCTCAAGGGATTGGTTTTGTCGCCGCCAGTAAGACCTCCGCCGTGGATAAACACCACGACCGGCCGCGGGCCTGCTGCAGCAGCAGGGCGGTATACATCCATTACCTGCTTTGGATCTGCCCCGTAAGCAAGGTCTTTGGTGACCATCAGGTTGCCCTTGTCAGTGGTCTTGTGGATCTCTGCGTAAAGCCGGCCGGTGGTATCGATGACTTCCGGATTCAGGTTGGGGCCAAGTTCGCGGAACCTGGCATACGCATCCAGAAGCCGGGGATCGGTGATGTTTTGCGCGTGCGCCAGCAGGCTGCAGCCGAGCAGTGCAAGGGTGATGAGCAGTTTGGCCGTCATTGCATTTCTCTCCTTCGAGTCAGTCATTATTCGGTCCACGCGCCAATGATACTGCCATCTGCTTTCAGCGCGCCGCTGACGTGCCGGGTCAGGCGGAGCGTGATTGCATCACAGGGTTAGCAAGCGGAGGCATCCGTCGCCAGGACCTGGTTGCGGCCACGCCAAGCTCGCCAAGGAAACCAGGTGAATGAGAAGAATGGCTGGACTACCACTCGGACAGGTGCTGCAGTTCGCGGGTGGTCCAGCGCAGGTGTTCCACTTCGATGCGGGCCAGTGTCATCAGCAGGCGCACGGCGGCCTGGGGAGTGTGGCGGCGCAGTGTAGCGAGGCCTTCTGCATCCAGTTCCAGCAGTTCGGAGTCCTGCAGGGCGATGGCCGTGGCCACGCGTGGACCGGGGCTCAACAGCGCCAGTTCGCCGAACCAGGTGCCACTCTGGCAGGTGGCCAGACGCTTGTAGTGGTGGTGCGTTGTGGGCAGACGGATCTCGATCTCGCCTGCCAGCACCAGGAACAGGCTGGCACCGGGAGTCCCCGACTCGAACACGAGCGTACCCGTCCTCAGATGGTGCGGTTTCAGCACCGACTGCAGTGCCGCCAGCTCCTCCGGCGTCATCTTCTGGCACAGGTCGGTCTCGGCCAGGGTCTTGTGTTCCGTGGCGCTGCCAGGAGCGTGGCCAAGGCGCTGCAGCAGCAGATTTTCCGCATATTCCAATGCTTCGTCCTTGCCGTTGAAGGTCAGGATGGGCACTGGTGCTGAGTCATGGCTGAACTCGCGCAAGGCTTTCTCGGCCAGATCGCCCAAGCCGATTTCACGGTACAGGTTGCACACCAGCAACTGGCCGCCGTGCTTGTGCAGGCGATTAGCGAGCTGTTGCAGCGGGCGCGCGGCGGTAAGGTCGATCTGCTGCACGCGGCGCAGGTGCAGGATGAGACTCTTGCCACTGTCGAGATCGGCACCCACACGATCTAGCAACGCGTCGGTAGTGGCGAATATCAGGTTGCCGCGCAACTCGTACAGCACGATCTCCTCGCCATGCTCAGTGAGCAGGCGGTTTTCCGCCTCGCTGCGCTTGCGCACGGAACGCAGTTGCTTGCCACTGCTGCGCAGGTGCACCACCGAGGACCGCGCCTGGCTGCGGATGAACATGATGATGGCAATGGCAACCCCGGCAGCAACGGCGACTACCAGATCGTAGAACACCGTGACTGCGGTGACAAAGAGGGCGATGCCGGCAGCACCCTGGGTCTGGCGCTGACGCAGCCAGGCGATGATGTCGCGGTCAAGCATGTGCAGGGCGACGAAGAGGATGATGCCGCTCAACACGCTGACGGGCAGCAGGGTACCCACCTGTCTGCCTGCAAGCAGCAACAGCAGCAGCAGACTGCCGGCCACCGCGCCGACCCAGCGCCCGCCGCCGCTGCCGACTGCCACCAGGGTAGCCCCGGTGCTGCCTGAGGCAGCCATCCCGCCCAGCAGCCCCGACAACAGATTGCCTGCTCCCTGTGCGGCAAGCTCAACACCGGAGCGATGGCGGCTGGAGGTAGACACATCCGCAATCACAGCCACGATCAAGGTGTTCAGTGAGCCCAACACGGCTAGTGCCAGCGCGGGCAGCCACAGCAGCTGCCACGGCAGGGCAGCCATTGCATCCCAGGACAGGGGTAGCTTCACCGTTGCCAGCGAGGGAACGGCGCCAATCACCCAGGTCTGTGGCAGGGGAGTGCTTGCGGCCATGGTGGCGAGATGGAAAAACACTGTGCCGCCGACCAATCCGGCGATAGTGCTGGGTATCGCACTGAAGCGCTTGGGTACCCACCACATGGCCAGGGCCGTGATGAGCGCTGTGGTGGCCGGCAACCAGGCAAAACTTTCGGTTGCAAGAATGGCGGTACCCACGAGCGGCTGCCGCTGCGACAGCAGCATCAGGATGGCCGAACCCGTCATGAAGCCGCTGATCACGGGATAGGGGATGAACTTGATGAGACGTCCGCTGCCGCTGAGGGCGATCAGTATCTGAAACAGACCCGACAGCAGCACGAGTGCCGCCATGGCAGTCAGCAGTGCGGTGCTGTCGAGACCCTGCGCGGCGAGGCTGCCCAGCGTGCCGCCGAGCAGGATGAGCAAGGGCCCTGTTGGCGAACTGACGACACCGCGCGCGCCGCCGGCCAGTCCGGAACAGAGGCAAAGCAAGCAGGCTGCAATGAGACCGCTCAAGGCACCGCTCGCTGCAGGCAGTCCCAGCGTTGCAAGCAAGGTAACGCCAAACGCCATCGCCTGCGGCAGCACCACCGCAGCAGCAGAAAGACCGCCCCAAAAATCGCCTGCCACTGGTTTCTGGATCACAGGGCAATTCTCTTCATGGGGCAGTGCTTTTCATGGGGCCGTGCTCTTCATGCGATCAGGCCGCGCTACAGCGCGATCCTGCGAATCAACAGTATGGTTACCGGCTCCAGCGGCCGCTGCGCTGCATCCAGCGGCACGCGGCCAATACCATCGAGCACGGCCTGTCCGGCGCGCAGCTTGCCGAACACCGTGTGGCGACCGGCCAGCCACGGTGCGTCAGCCAGCGTCAGGAAGAACTGCGAGCCCGCCGTGCCAGGACCGCTGCCGGCCATGGCCAGCATGCCGCGCAGTGGCGCTCGCGACAGGCCGCTTTCGCTGTAGCGGTAGCCCAGCACTTCGTAGAAGGCCTTCAGGCTCATGCTGCGCAGGCGCGTTTCGATATCCGCGCTGCGAGCGGCGATGTCGGCTTCTGAGCGGATACCCATCTCGTCATACAGGGGCTTGAGAATGGTCTGCTGGAACGCGGCCTGGTCGGTAATGCCGAGCAGCGGATGCGGGTAGCCCTCAGCGTCGATCAACGGCATCTGGTCGAGGCCCAGGCTCACGGCGTTGATCTCGTCGGGCAGCGTAAAGCCGGGCCCGCCATCGCCGCCGCCCGTGGGGCTGCCGCCCTGGATCATGAATCCCGCGATGATGCTGTGGAAGTCGAGGCCATCATAAAACGGGCGTTGCAGCTGGCTACCGGTGGCGGGATCAAGGAAAGGCTTGCTGCCTTCAGCCAGTGCCAGGAAATTTTCCACGGTGCGTGGCGCTTCCGCCGGGAACAGCTCCACCACCATGTCCCCACGCGTGGTCTGGATCAACACCAGCGGATTGGTCGTGCTTTCCACTTCCACCTCGGCGGCGCGGCCGTTCAGCATGATGCTGGCGGTGGGCAGTGGAGCAGGCGCCACCAGCAAATCCGGCGCTGCCGGGCCTGGCGCAACATTCTGGCCGACGACAACGGGTAGGGGCGAGGACGGTGCAGGCGCAGGTTGCGCCAGCGCCGAGTGGGCCAGCAGGCCCAGCAGCAGGGTGGCACAGAGTCGTGACAGGGTCATGGCAGTACAGGATCGTCGGCAACGGGACTGGAGTCGATGATACCGGCATTCCCGTTGCTTTGTATCGCCCACCGGGCCCGCCTATTCGTCGTAGCGCAGCCAGCGCCAGATGTCGGCCCAGGCGGGACGCTTGCCGGTCATCAGGATCGTAAGACGGTAGATTTTGGCGCCGGCGCGGATGCAGCACCAGATCGTCAGCAGGTTGACCAGGAACGCCACACCCACCTGCCACAGTGGAACATCGATCAGCGTCATGCGCGCCGGCATCACGAGGATGGTGGCGAAGGGCAGCATGGAGCTCACTTCGGCCAGCGCGTTGGCAGGGTTGCGCGCCATCGAGAAGGCCAGAAAGAAAGGCACGATGATCAGCATCATCACGGGCATCATGCTGCCCTGCGCATCCTGCGGTGTATCGAACATGGCGCCGAAGGCCGCGAAGATGGCCAGAAAGGCGATGATGCCCATGAGGTAATTGACGAGAAAATACAGGATGGTGAAGAAGCCGAGGTTCACGGACGGCAGGTCCATCATCACCAGTGCCGGCAGTGACACCAGACTCAGCAGCACCAGTGGCGAGATCCAGATGACCATCTGTACGAGACCTGCCACCGCCGTGCCGACGATCTTGCCGTAGAGCAACTCCCGCGGCGTGACGGCCGACAACAGCACCTCGATGATGCGGTTGGTCTTTTCCTCGTTGACTGCCGCCATTACTGCTGGCCCCATCGTCAGCAGGCTCATGTAGATCATGAGCGTTAGCGCAAACGCCACCACCAGATTGCCGATCTTCAACTCGCTGTTGCCTTCGAGGCTGACGCGTACGCCATCCACGGTGACGTTGGTCCGCGCGAAATCGATGGCGCTGCGCTCGATGCCGAGAGCGTCGAAGTAGTCGCCTACGACGGTGCGGTTGACCAGGTCGCGCAGGCGGCCTTGCAGCACCTGGTTGGCCGGATTCGCCGAGTAGTAGGTGAGCCGCTTGTCATCACGCGCAGTGTCTGGAATCCAGACGATGCCGGTGAGGCTGCCGTTCGTCAGTGCGATACGCTGCGCATCTATATGCGCCACGAGATCACTCGCGGCGAGCAGCCGGAAGTCGAGCTCGTAGAGTTCGTCGTCGGCAAGCTCGCTGTCTGGCAGCTACTCCTGCAACAGCTGCTGGAGCTGCGCCGATTCGTTGAGGATGTGCAGCGTGGCGCGCTCCTCGCGATCGAAGGTGGTGATGAAAACCTGCAGCCCCGCGACGATGGTGATGAACACCGGCAGTGCCAGCGTCATGATCAGGAATTTCTTTGTGAATATCTGCTGGTGGATCTCACGTTTGATGATGGCCAGCGACCGGTAATTGATCACGCGGCCTCCAGATCGTCGTTGCTGGTATCGCCTGCCACTTGCAGGAATATCTCCTGCAGCGAGATATCGTCGGCATCGAACTTCTTGATCACGATACCCTGCGCTACCAGCAGCTGCAGCAGGGCTTGCGTGTCTTCGGCGCGTTTCAGGCGGATACCGGTATGTTTGCCGTGGTCGTGGATGCTTTCCACCAGCGGATGGCCGTGCAGGAAACCGAGATCGCCTTCGTGGACCAGCGCGACATTGCGCTGGCTGAACTGGCGCTTGATATCGGCCACGGTGCCGTTGAGCATGAGACGTCCCTGGTGGATCAGCGCGATGTGGTCGCACATGCGCTCGGCTACATCCATCAGGTGCGTGGAGAACAGGATGATCTTGCCGCGCCGTTTCAGCTCCAGCACGATGTCCTTCAATAGACCGGTATTGACGGGATCGAGGCCGGAGAATGGCTCGTCCAGCACCAGCACGTCGGGATCGGACAGGATGGCCGCGATGAACTGCACTTTCTGCTGGTTGCCCTTGGAGAGGTCTTGTACCTTCGACTGCCGGCGGTCCGCCAGCGAGAAGCGTTCGAGGTAGTCCAGCGTCTGCTTGCGCATGGCGCGGGGATTGATGCCGCGAATCTCCAGAAAGAAATCCAGCAAGTCCAGAATCTTCATTTTCCGGTAGAGCCCGCGCTCCTCCGGCAGGTAGCTCACGCGCCGTCGAAAGCTGCTGTCGGTAGGCTTGCCGTGGAACAGGATTTCGCCACTGTCCGGCTCGAACACGTTCATGATCATGCGGATGGTGGTGGTCTTGCCGGCGCCGTTGCGGCCGATGAGGCCGAAGATGGTGCCTTCAGGTACACCAAAGCTGAGATCCTGTACGGCTTTCAGCGTGCCAAAGGATTTGTTCAGGTGCCTGACTTCCAAGGCCTGCATGGCATGCTCCCGCGGTTGCTCTTGTTGTTGCTATCGCCTGCGTCAGGCGCACTCCAGCGCTCTCAGGCGCACTCAAGGCGTGGAGGTTTCCCGCGCCGCGTTGAAGTCCTGCCAATGCCGGCGCAGCTCGTCCGGCAAGGTCATGGGGTCGAAAGGCTTCATGATTACGGCCCAGGCACCAATGCTGCGGTAGTAGTCGATTTCCTGTTGCTGCACCTTGGCGGTCATGAACAGCACAAGGCGGCTGGACAGATCCAGTTGTTGCCTCAGCGCAGCCAGGGTGGTGGGACCATCCATGCCTGGCATCATTACGTCGAGCAACAAGGCCTGCGGGTCGAAGGCAGTGGCTTGCTGCAGGGCGGCCGCACCGCCATCACAGCTGAGCACAGTGAATTTTCCGACTTTTTCCAGGGTAAGGCTGGTGATCAGCCGGATGGAAGGATCGTCGTCC
>JBIIWP010000108.1:0-10698 GCA_044338855.1 Pseudohongiellaceae bacterium
GCTCTCTAACGCCCTTGTTGTTGCTGAAGGTGCTGGCAGCCGCCTTGTCTGTAGCAGTCATCAGTGTGGTTGGCGACTTGTTCGAAAGCATGGTCAAGCGCATGGCTGGCGTCAAGGACAGCGGCACTCTGCTGCCTGGACATGGCGGAGTGCTTGACCGCATCGACAGTATCACCGCCGCCCTGCCGCTGTTTGCCATTACGCTCAATTGGTTCGTCGCAGCATGAACCAGTCTGACCATTACAGGCAGCGCGTCAGCATCCTTGGCGCCACCGGATCAATCGGCGTGAACACGCTGCGTGTCATTGCGGCGCATCCTGAGTCCTACGAAGTGTTTGGCCTCTCAGCCAACAGCAACATCGACCTGCTGTTCAAACAATGCCTGGCGTTTCTGCCGCGTTTCGCCGTGACGGCGGACCCTCAGCAGGCCATTGCTGTAAGACAGCGCCTTGCCGACGCCGGCAGCAGTACCCAGGTACTGTCCGGAGTGGCGGGGCTGGTCGAGATCGCCAGTGCCGCCGAGGTGGATGTGGTGATGGCAGCCATTGTCGGCGGCGCAGGGCTCGTACCTACATTTGCCGCTGCACAATCCGGCAAAAAGCTGCTGCTGGCCAACAAGGAAGCATTGGTGATGGCGGGTGATCTGTTCATGCAGGCGGCACGCGACAACGGTGCGCGTATCCTGCCAATCGACAGTGAACACAATGCAATCTTCCAGTGTCTTCCCATCGACCAGGAAGGGCGCTTCGAGCAGGATCCCGGACATGGTTTCAGCAAGATCGTACTGACAGCTTCAGGCGGCCCATTTCGGGATGCTCCGCCGGGATCCCTCGAGGGCGTTACACCGGACCAGGCCTGCGCCCACCCGAACTGGAAGATGGGGCGCAAGATCTCGGTGGATTCGGCCACCATGATCAACAAGGCGCTGGAGCTGATCGAGGCAAGCTACCTTTTTGATACGCCGGCCAGTCTTATCGACATCGTGATCCATCCCCAGAGCATCGTGCACTCGATGGTGTACTACCGCGACGGTTCGGTGCTGGCGCAGCTAGGTAATCCCGACATGCGTACACCCATCGCCTATGGTCTGGCCTGGCCACGGCGCATTGACGCGGGCGTGGCGCAGCTCGACCTGACAGCGCTGGGACGTCTCGATTTTTGCCAGGCTGATCCTCAGCGATTCCCGGGGCTGGCGCTCGGGCGCCAGGTGGCCGTTGCAAAGGGAGCTGCGCCCATAATTTTCAATGCTGCCAACGAGGTTGCCGTCGCCGCCTTCCTGGCAGGGCAACTCGGATTTACGGCAATACCTGTTATCATTGAACGGGCTTTGCAGGCGCTGGACAGCAAGGCTCCAGAGAGCCTGGACGATGTTCTGGAGACAGACCGCAGCACACGGGAGCGCGCGCTCGCCATCGTGCAGGCGATGGCCAACCACAAAAATTGCACTAAACCCTGATTTTGCTGTCAAAGCTCCCACTCTGGCCGTTTTGACAATCCGGACACTGCACCATGGACATGTTGGGTTCAACTTTCTACAGCCTGCTGGCGATGCTGGTGACGCTGGGCATACTCGTGACGATTCACGAGTATGGCCACTTCATCATCGCGCGCTGGTGTGGCGTGAAGGTTGAGCGATTTTCCATCGGCTTCGGCAAGCCGCTGCTGCGCTGGCGCGGCAAACCGACTGTTGACGACCTTCAATCTGGTGCTGAGGCTACCGAGTACGTCATCAGTGCACTGCCACTGGGTGGCTACGTGAAGATGCTGGGTGAGCAGGATGGTGAGATCACCCCCGCGCTGCGTCGCATGTCCTTTTCCCACAAGCCTTTGCTGCAACGTTCCGCTATTGTGGCAGCGGGCCCTGTCTTCAACTTGCTGCTGGCCATCCTGCTCTACTGGGGAATATTCCTCGCAGGCGTAAGCGGTCTTGCTCCCGTCGTGGGTGATGTAGCTGCGGACAGCACGGCAGCCATTTCCGGGTTGCAGGCCGGTGACGAGATCATCACGGTAGACGGGGCAGAGACACAGACCTGGCAGGATGTGCGGCTGGCCCTGCTGGAACGACTTGGTGAAACCGGCACAGTACAACTACAGGTCAAACAGCCCGACAGCAGTCTGGCACGCATTGCGAGCCTGCCCATCGTTGACTGGTTGGGTGACACGGATGCGCCGGATCTGCTCGGATCACTTGGCATCACGCCGTTCCATTTCGTGGTGGAACCAAGACTGGAATCAGTTCTCCCCGACAGCCCTGCGGCCGCTGCAGGGCTTATGCCCGGGGATATCATCACCGTCAGCGACGATACGGAAATCCGTACCTGGACCATGTGGCTGGAGGTCGTTCGCAGCAACGCCGGACAGTCATTGCGCGTAGGGATACTCCGCGACGGGTTACTTTTGGAAACCCGGCTGACACCCTCTGTCCGCCTTGGTGAAGACGGCAAGCCTGTGCTTGATGCTGACGGGCGCGAGCAGGGCTATATTGGTGCGAGCGTAGTGGTGCCGCAATTGCCGGCCTGGATGAACCGGGTCCAGGAGTATTCGCTGGTGCAAGCCGCTGTCGAGGCTGTGGCAGAAACTGCCCGCAACAGCCTGTTCGTGCTCGACTCCATGGGCAAGATGCTGGTCGGCGATATTTCCGTGAAGAACCTAAGCGGACCAATCACTATTGCACAGGTGGCGGGTGAAACGGCAAGCTCGGGTCTCGACTATTTCGTCAGCTTCCTGGCATTGCTGAGTATCAGTCTCGCCGTCCTGAACCTGCTGCCCATCCCGGTGCTGGATGGCGGCCATCTCTTCTATTACGCCATTGAAGCGCTGATACGCCGCCCTGTACCAGCCCGCCTGCAAGCCATTGGCATGCAGGTGGGCATGATGCTGGTAGGTTGCATCATGCTTCTGGCGCTCTTCAACGATGTAAACCGTTTGTTTTAAGGCCTTTCTTCCCGATGATGTTGTACAGACCCTCACGTTCCTCCATTGCATCCGCCGTAGCTCTGGCGTTGTCGGCGCTTGCGCCTGTAGCCGTGCTGGCCCAGACCTACACGGTGGCGGACATCCGTCTCGAGGGCTTGCAGCGCGTTGCTGCCAGCAATGTCTTTGGTCTTCTCAACATCAGTGTCGGTGACCGGATTGACCAGCAGGACATCGCCACCATAGTGCGAGACGTGTTTGCATCCGAGTACTTCGAGGACATCGAAGTGCTTATGGAGGAAGGTGTCCTGATCATCCGTGTAGAGGAGCGCCCGACGATTTCCGAGATCAATCTCGAAGGCAACAAGCTCATCAAATCAGAGCAATTGCTGGAGAACATGGAAGGTGCAGGTCTGTCGGTGGGACAGGTCTACATGCCGTCCATCCTCGAGGGTCTGCAACTGGCGCTCGAAGAACAGTACGTGGCGCAGGGCATGTATGGTGCCAGCGTGGAACTGGACGTCGAGGAGCAGGAGCGCAATCGCGTTGCGCTCAACATCAACGTGACGGAAGGGGATGCCTCCAAGATCGTCCATATCAATATCGAAGGCAACTCCGTATTCGATGACGAGCAACTGCTGGAACTGTTCGAGCTGAAGGAGAGCCACTTCACCTCGTTCTTCCGGAAGGACGATCGTTACGCCCGCGAGAAGATCAATGGTGACATTGAGCGCCTTACCTCGTTCTACATGGACCAGGGCTATATCAATTTCGAGGTGCTCTCCACGCAGGTCTCGGTGACGCCCGACAAGGAACAGGTCTATATAACCATCAACATCGGCGAAGGCGAGGTCTACACGGTCAACGAGGTCGAGCTGGCAGGCGATCTGGTGGATTCCGAAGACTTGTTGCGCCTGCTGGTCCAGGTACAGCCCGGGCAGGTGTTTTCGCAGCAGCTTGTCACCACCACGTCAGAGTTCATGAAGCAGCTGCTGGGCAACCTCGGTTACTTCTTTGCTGAAATTGAAGGCGTTCCGGAGATCAACGAAGAGGACAAGACGGTCAACCTCACCTTTTTCGTCGAGCCCGGCAAACGTACCTACGTGAACCGTATAAGCTTCCGTGGCAATACCAATACTGCCGATGAAGTGCTGCGCCGCGAAATGCGGCAGATGGAAGGCGCTCCGGCATCGAACGCTGCGATGGAACAGTCCAAAGTGCGTATGCAGCGCCTCGGCTACTTCTCTGAAGTGGAATTCGAGACTACCCCGGTAGCGGGTACCGAAGACCAGATTGATGTGGAGTACGAAGTCGAGGAGCAACTGTCAGGATCAATCGGCGGCTCCATCGGCTACGGTCAGGTTCAAGGCTTCGTTATCAGCGCAAACCTGCAGCAGACCAACTTCCTCGGCACCGGCAAAAGCATTGGCGTCAACGTCAATACCAGCGCATTCAGTACCAACTACAATTTCAGCTACTTCGATCCTTATTACACCATCGACGGAGTGAGCAGGGGCTACAGCCTCAACTACACGAAATCCGACTTTGCCGAACTCGGTCTGGCCAGTTTCAGCACCGACCAGTTTGGCCTGAACACCACCTATGGCTACCAGCTGAACGAGAACCAGTCGCTGTCCTTCGTGCTGGGTTACAACAACACCACGATCGATGAAGGCTTCGCTCCTGTACAGGAAATCAAGGCCAGTCCGTCGCTTATCCCGGGGGTCAATAACTACATCGTCAAGCCCGGCCGGAACCAATCCTTCTTCGATCCGGTCACTGGCGAGATATTCCCGATCATGGAACCGGAAATTGCCCCTATTTCCAATTTGCCGCCCGGGGCCATCAATACCGCCAGGGGTTTTCTTGACCGGGATGGAACCAAATTCAACAATTTCACGATGAACATGTCGTGGCTGGAATCCACGCTGAACCTGGGCCTGTTCCCCACGGCCGGCAGCTCACAAAGCCTGTCACTCGAAATCTCGATTCCGGGCAGCGATCTTGCCTACTATCGCCTGCGTTACTTCAATGAGAACTTCTTTCCCATACGCGGCGAGTGGATCATCCATACGCGTGCTGACCTGGGCTATGGCGACGGCTACGGCAAAACCGAGCAGTTGCCGTTCTTCCAGAACTTCTACGCCGGTGGGCAAGGCACTATACGTGGCTTTGAACGCAGCACTCTGGGTCCGCGCAGTACCTTCTACCAGGAATATGTCGCTGACTTTTCCGGCTATACCAAGGACGCGGACGGCAACATCATCCTGGGTGTGGACGGGTCGCCGATTCCGGACGTCACTTCTCCTGCTGCGTACTATCTGGCGCAGGCCGTCGATGCAAACGGCAACCCGCTTATCGATGAGACCGGTTTGCCGGTTCTGGCCAACCAGTTGGCCGTTCGCTCGCCGTATGGGGGCAGGCCGGCACCGTTCGGCGGCAACATCCAGGCCACCGGCACACTGGAGTTGCTGTTCCCCTTGCCTTTGATAAAAGATCGCAGCCGTACCCGCTCCGCCCTGTTTATCGATGCCGGCAACGTGTTTTCGAGCTATTGCACCGCGACGCAACAGGTCAACAACAACTGCAGCGGCTTCAGCCTGGATGGCATGCGCTATTCCGCCGGACTCTCGGTCAGCTGGATGTCTGGTGCCTTTGGCATCATGTCCTTCAGCCTTGCCAAAGCCTTTAATACCAGTACTATAGACGAGACAGAAGTCTTTCAGTTCAACATAGGCAACGCCTTCTAGAAATGCAGCACATCCGGGGGCTTCAGCCCCCGGGTTTCCCGTGACCAACATACCCAACCTCCGTGGAGATATTTCGTGATTACCTCAGTACTTGCCCCAGCCGCAACGATCCGGGCTGCCAGCCGCGTTTTCCTGGCCTTCTTGCTCGCTGCCATGGCTACCACTGCCATGGCCCAGGAGCCAATGAAGGTCGCGGTGCTCGACATGACCGCCGCGCTTTTCAATTCCGAGGTCGCCAAGCAGGTAGATACCCAGGTGCGCGAGGAAACGTCGCAGGACGAACAGAAAGTCCGCGCTTTGGCCGAAGAAGCGACTGGACTGCAGCAGAAACTGCAGACTGACGCATCAACCATGAGCGATGACGAGAAGCGCAAGATCGCTGAACAGATCGAAGAGATCGGCGTGCAGTACCAGTTTCTGGTCCAGAAGATCCAGACCCTCGTAGAGGAACGCCGTCAACAGTTTCAGGAGACTTATGCCCCCAACCTGATCCAGGCCATCACCACCGTGGTGGAAGAGGGTGCATACGATCTGGTGCTGCGTTCCGAGGCGGCCCTGCATTTCCGTACCGACTACGACATTACCGCGCGCGTGACCGAAAAGCTCAATGCGGCACCGGCACCGCAGCCTGCGGCCCAGTAACAAGCCCAAGGCGCAGCCCAGTGTGACTGATTCCACGGCCCATACCCTCGGCGAACTTGCGACCCTGCTGGGTCTCGAGTTACAGGGCAGGGCCGATATCCGCATCACCGGCATCGCCACCTTGGCGGTTGCCGGCCCCGAGCAGCTGAGCTTCTACCACAACCAGCGTTACTTCCAGGATCTGGCCGCCACCCGAGCGGCTGCGGTAATTCTGCGTGCCGATGCTGTCTCCTCCTGCGCCGTCCCCAAGCTGATCGCGGACAACCCCTATGCAGCTTATGCGCGTGTCTCGGCTTTGTTTGCCTTTCGGGAGGACGCCAGGCCCGGCGTGCATCCCACAGCTGTAATCGATCCTTCGGCCATTGTTGCACCCTCAGCCAGTGTGGGACCCCATGTGGTGATAGGTCCACGTGCGCGTATCGGTGCAGGCTGCCGCCTCTCCGCCAACACGGTGATCGGAGCCGATTGCATGCTGGAAGAGGGCTGCTGGCTCTCGCCCAATGTGACGCTGTACCACGGCGTCCATCTCGGCAAGCGCGTCCGTATCCACGGCGCAGCCGTGTTGGGCAGTGATGGTTTCGGTTTTGCGGCCGATGGTGGTCGTCACCTGAAGATCGAGCAGTTGGGTGGCGTCAGCATTGGCGATGACGTGGAGATTGGCGCAGGCACGACGATTGACCGGGGTGCCTTGCAGGATACCGTGATCGAGGAAGGGGTGAAGATCGACAATCAGGTACAGATTGCCCACAACGTCCGCATCGGTTCCCACTCGATCATTTGCGGCTGCAGTGCAATTGCCGGTAGCTCGGTGATCGGCAAAAACTGTATCATTGCCGGCGCTGTCGGGGTGATCAACCATGTGCGGATCTGCGAGGGCGTCACTGTCACGGCGATGTCACTGGTCAACCAGTCCATCACCGAGCCCGGGGTGTATTCTTCAGGGACGGGCCTGGACAAGGCAGGGAACTGGAAAAAGAGCATTGTCAGGTTTCGCCAGCTCGATGACATATGGAGGCGCCTGCTGCGTCTCGAAAAGCACCCTTGAAACGCATTATTGAAAAGCAAATATGAAAAGGCCCGTCCTATGATGTACATCGCCGATATCAAAGCCTACCTCCCGCAGCGTTATCCCTTCCTGATGGTCGACAGGGTGCTTGAGATCGAAATGGGCAAGCGCATCAAGGCCTACAAGAACGTTACGACCAACGAGGAGTTTTTCGAAGGCCATTTCCCCCACAAGCCGATCATGCCCGGCGTGATGATCATCGAGGCCATGGCTCAGGCGGCCGGGGTGCTGGGTTTCAAGAGCCAGGAGAAACTGCCGCGTGACGGCTACCTGTATTACTTCGTGGGTGCCGACAATGTCCGCCTCAAGCGCCCCGTGGTGCCCGGAGACCAGCTGATGCTCGAAGCCGAGATCATTACCGTCAAGCGCGGCATCTACAAGTTCCAGTGCCGTGCCTCGGTGGACGGGGAAACCGCGTGCGAAGCCACCATTCTTTGCGCAGAACGCAAGGAATAATGCGGACCTGAGCCCGTGAGCAACAACCCGATCATAGATCCCGAGGCCCGGATTGGTGCCAACGTACGCATCGGGCCGTGGACCATTATCGGTCCGGATGTCGAAATCGGCGACGACTGCGAGATCCGCTCCCATGTGGTGATCCGGGGCCCGACGCGCATCGGCCGCAATAACACCATTTTCCAGTTTGCCTCCGTGGGCGAGGACCCTTCAGACAAGAAGTTCCACGGGGAACAGTCCTTGCTGGAGATAGGTGACAACAACGTCATCCGTGAAGGTGCCACACTGCATCGCGGAACCGAGGTCGGTGGTGGGGTGACGCGCATCGGCAACAACAACCTCTTTATGCCTTACACGCATGTTGCACACGACTGCATCATCGGCAACAACGTGATCTTCTCCAATAATGCAGCAGTAAGCGGGCACGTCACCGTGGACGACTGGGCCATCCTGGGAGGGTTCGCCGGTGTGTACCAGTTCCTGCACATTGGTGCCCACAGCTTCATTGGTGCGCAGAGTCACGTGAACATGGATGTGCCAGCCTACATCATGGTCAACGGCACGCCGCCGGAACCCAAGGGTATCAATACCACGGGGCTGGAGCGCCGCGGCTTCAGCAGGGAAACCATCGCTGCGCTTCGCCGTGCTTACAAGGTGCTGTACCGCAACGGCAATACGCTGGACGCCGCGTTGGTTGAACTCGGTGAGATGGCGCAGACCGTGCCAGAGCTCGTCGCGCTGATTGATTCCATACGCGCGTCAAAGAGAGGCATCCTGCGCTGACCATGGCCGCCCTGCGCATCGGCATTCTGGCGGGTGAAAGTTCCGGAGACATTCTGGGCGCGGGCCTGATGCAGGCCTTGCTGCAACGCCATCCGGACATCAGCTTCCATGGCATTGGCGGGCCCCTCATGGAAGCGCAGGGGCTGCACTCGCGTGTGTCGATGGAGCGGCTCTCCGTCATGGGTCTGGTCGAGCCGCTGAAGCGCCTGCCGGAACTGCTGCGTATCCGCCGCGAGCTGGTACGTGACTTCCTGCGCGACCCTCCCGATGTGTTCATCGGCATCGATTCCCCGGACTTCAATCTTGGCGTGGAAGCGCGCTTGCGCGCCAGGGGCATCAAGACCGTGCACTATGTCAGTCCCTCCGTATGGGCGTGGCGCCAGCGCCGCATTCACAAGATTGCGCTAGCCGTCGACCTGATGCTGACGCTGCTCCCCTTCGAAGCCGGGTTCTACCGCAAGCACGAGGTTCCCGTGTGTTTTGTGGGTCATCCTCTGGCCGACCTCATTGCCCTGGAGCCGGATCGTGCTGCAGCGCGCACCTTGCTGCAGCTTCCGTCAGAGGGCAGGGTATTGGCCCTGCTGCCCGGCAGTCGGCAGGGTGAAGTGGCGCGCCTGGGACCAGTGTTTCTGGGAGCTGCGCGGCGCCTGCTCGCCGCAGATCCCGCGCTGCACGTACTGGTTCCCTGTGCCAGCCCCGCGCGCCGGGAGCAGTTGCTCGTCCTGGTGCAGGCCCTCGGCATGGCAGATCCACGCCTGCTGCTGCTGGACGGCCATTCACGCGAGGCCATGACAGCGGCCAATGCGGTCATCCTGGCTTCTGGTACTGCAGCCCTGGAAGCCATGTTGCTGAAGCGTCCCATGCTGGTGTGCTACCGCATGGCGCCCCTGTCCTACTTCTTCATCTCGCGCATGTTGCGGGTGCCGTACTTTTCCTTGCCCAACCTGCTGGCAGGTGAGGCCCTGGTCGAGGAGCTGGTGCAGGAGCAGGTCTCCGAAGCCGCACTGGTGGAGCGTGCGACCCGTCTGCTGGCAGTGACCGGGCAGGACTCCCTGCTGCAAACCTATCGCGATATCCACCTGCAACTGCGCCAGGATGCCAGTCAGAAAGCTGCAGAGGCAGTGCTAGGAATATTATGAAAAACAATCAGATATCATTTGAAATTGAAGTGAAATCTGATGCTTTGACGGCAGGTGTTGATGAGGTCGGTCGCGGTCCCCTGGCGGGCGACGTGGTTACTGCAGCCGTGATCCTGGACCCGGCCCGGCCGATAGCCGGACTGGCCGATTCCAAGCAGCTCAGTGAGCGGCAGCGCGATCGTCTTTACGACCTGATCGTGGAGCGAGCGCTGTCATTTGCCATTGCACGCGCCTCGGTGGCTGAGATAGACAGCCTCAATATCCTGCAGGCCAGCCTGCTGGCGATGCACCGGGCTGTGCAGGCCTTGCCCTTGCAGCCTGGCTTTATCTACGTGGACGGTAATCGGTGTCCGCGCTGGGACTACCCCTCGCAAGCCGTGATCAAAGGTGACAGCCGGGTAGCCTGTATCGCCGCAGCGTCCATCCTGGCCAAAGTGACACGCGACCGGGAAATGCTGCTGATGGACCAGACATACCCGGGTTATGGCCTGGCACGCCACAAGGGCTATCCGTCACCCGAACACCTGGAGGCGCTACGCCGCCTCGGCCCCAGCCCCATACACCGTCGCAGCTACCGCCCCGTGGCCGAATTGCTGGTGTCAACGCAGGCCTGAAGCCGGTAAACTTGCGCACATCAACAGCCAGACTTTCATCAGCCCGACATGTCCCATCCCGCTGGTTTCGTGCATCTGCGCCTGCACTCCGAATATTCGGTGATCGACAGCCTGATCCGCGTCAAACCGCTCGTGTCCCGGGTGGCCCAGCTCAAGATGCCGGCCGTAGCGATCACGGACCATTGCAACTTCTATGCCCTCATCAAGTTTTACAGTGCGGCACTGGCCAAGGGCATCAAACCCATCTGCGGCAGTGACATCCTCGTAGCAGAAGACCACAAACCGGAGCAGCAGAGCCTGCTGGTGCTGCTGGTGAAGAACCAGACCGGCTACCG
>JBIIWP010000110.1:0-10677 GCA_044338855.1 Pseudohongiellaceae bacterium
CCCGAGCCCGCCCGTGGTCCGATTGACGCTTGATCACGGGCGGGCGCGGGGGCCCGCCCCTACGGAGTTATCAGAGTTGTAGCTGAAGGCACTCGTAACAATGTACATAGGCCCCGCGTGGATCACCGCTGGGCAGAGTTGCCTGTAGCTGTCCGCGCAGTTCCTGCAGCACCTGCGCGCCGGGCAGGCTCTCCAGACCTTGCGATTCCACCCATCCGGCCAACGCTACGCGCACTCCAGTGTTTTCCATCAGGTCACTGATGAGCTGTTGCAGCGGCGGCAGTTCATGTTCCAGCAAGCTGGTCTCGTATGTTGCCAGCCCGGCACGCGCGGCAGCCGAGGCGATGGCGGCGTCGAGCGAACCGAGTTGGTCCACGAGGTTCAGTTCCAGCGCCGTCTGGCCGCTCCAGACCTGGCCTTGCGCGATGCGGTCAACGTCTTCGGTAGACATGTTGCGGGATTCGGCCACCAATGCCAGGAAGCTGGCGTAGCCGTGTTCGATGATTTCCTGAAGGCTGTTCTCCAGCAGCGGTGACAGTGGACGACCCACGGCCCCGGCGCCCGACAAGTCGGTGGTACCTACGCCATCCACGTGCAGACCCAGCTTGGCGAAGCTGTCTTCCAGTGTC
The DNA here is from genome assembly GCA_044338855.1 of Pseudohongiellaceae bacterium. Taxonomy (GTDB): domain Bacteria; phylum Pseudomonadota; class Gammaproteobacteria; order Pseudomonadales; family Pseudohongiellaceae; genus CAILUG01. Next base: position 630 of record JBIIWP010000110.1, read on the forward strand.
GGCAGGACGCCGAAGATGCCGATGGAACCCGTGATGGTGGCGGGGCTCGCCCAGATTTCGTCGGCCGGGGTGGCGATCCAGTAACCGCCTGAAGCAGCGACGCTGCCCATTGACACCACCAGTGGTCGACCGCTTTGCTTGAACGCGGCCAGTTCCTCACGGATCACTTCGGAGGCGTAGACGCTGCCGCCTGGGCTGTCCACCCGCAGCACCAGGGCTTTGATGCTGGCGTCCTCGCGCGCCGTGCGGATCAGGGTGGAGAGACTGTCGCCGCCGATGTTGCCCTGTGTTGCTTCACCATCCTGGATTTCTCCGCTGGCCACGATCACGCCCACCTTGTCGGCAGCAAGCGCAGCGTCCGCGGGTCGCACGCGCGCCAGGTAGCTTTCATAGTCGATGCTGCGGAAGGAGTCCCCGTCCTTGCCGACGGTATCCTGCAGCCAGGCGAGACTGTCCGGACGGTTCTCGACGCGATCGATGAGGCTCTGGGCCTGCGCCATCAGTGCAGTGTTGCCGCCATGTTCGGCAAGATGTTCATCCTGGCGGTTGATGTAACTCTCGATGGCACTGGGGTCGATACCGCGGCGCTCTGCCACGTCGGCAACGTAGACGCCCCAGAGATCGCCAAGCAACTGGCTGTAGTTTGCCCGCGCGGCAGGGGACATGTCGTTGCGCTCGTAGGGTTCCACGGCTGACTTGTATTCGCCAACGCGGAAGATGTGGGCATTGACGCCCAGTTTGTCGAGCGCGTCGCGGTAATACAGTTGCCAGCTGCCGAAGCCTTCGAGGTCCACGGCGCCGAGGGGATTCAGCAGGATCTCGTTGGCGACACTGGCGAGGTAGTACTGGGCCTGGTTGTAGTTGCCGCCCCAGGCATAAATTTCCTTGCCGCTGTCACGGAAACGCTGCAGGGCCTCGGCGATGTCGCGCAAATGGCTGAAGCCGCCACCCTGAAGATTCTCCGGCATCAGCACCAGCGAGGTGATGCGGTTGTCATCCGTGGCCAGCGTAATGGCATCGAGCACGTCCTGCAGCAGCACTTCGCCGCTGTCGTCGCTGCCAGTGGTTTCATTCAGTACCTGATCGACCGGGGACATCAGGCTGCGCTGTTCCACGATCACGCCCACCGGATCGAGTACCAGCGCGCTGCGGTCCGGCACGGGCAGTTGTGGTTGCGGCAGGAAGGGCGCCACCAGCAAGACCAGGAGCAGCAGGAAAAAGACGTTGAACACGATGGAGCGCAAGGTGCGGTAGATGCTGAGCAGTCCGTTGAAAAAGCGCAGCAGGGGATTGGTGGGTCGCACGTGGTGACTACTCCGTGGGTTTGGCGCCGGTCCTGAGCAGGACTATGGCGGCGGTAAACAGCATCATACAGGCCAGCACGGTGAGTCCGCCGAGCCAGCGTTGCAAGAGCAGCGGACTGAACAACTGCAGTACCCCGGCCGTGAAATAGAACAGCACGAGAAAACCCAGCCACTGCAGTGGGCGCCGCGATCCCTTGTGCAGATGCGACAGCAACAGCAGCAGGGGCAGAACCTGCATCAGCCACCAGCCAATACTGCTGGCACCAGGCAGCACCAAGGGCAGGGTGAACAACACGAGCAGGCACAGGGAAAGACCCTGCAGCAGGCGAATCAGCAGGTGGTGGCGCATGGCTCAGCGCACCTCGCCGAGGGCCAGTGCGAGGGTAGCAAGACGCTGACCCAGCGCCTGGCACAGTTCGCTTTCATGGGCTGTCAGTGGGGCCTTGTCGTCGGAGCCGGCGAGATGCGAGGGCCCGTAGGGCGTGCCGCCGCTCGTGGTGTGGTGCAGCGCACTCTCGCTGTAGGGCAGGCCGCAAAACAACATGCCGTGGTGCAGCAGCGGCAGCATCATGCTGAGCAGGGTGCTTTCCTGCCCGCCGTGCAGGGTGGCGGTGGAAGTGAACACGCCTGCAGGCTTGTTGATCATGCTGCCACTGAACCACTGGGCACCGGTGCCGTCCAGGAAGTACTTCATTGCAGCCGCCATGTTGCCAAAACGCGTGGGGCTGCCGAGGGCGAGGCCGCTGCATCCGGCAAAGTCCTGCTCGCTGCAGTACACGGCGCCACTGGCCGGAACCGCTGGCGCCGTGCTTTCACATACGGTGGATACGGCGGGTACCGTGCGCAGGCGTGCTTCGATGCCCTGGACCCGCTGCACGCCGGTGGCGATCTCGCGCGCCATGGCGGCGACGGAACCACCCAGACTGTAGTACAGGATGAGAACGTAGGGTTGGGCGGATTGGTTCGTGGTGTGCTGCGGCATGGGGAAGCCCGTGATGAGTGATTCGCAATGGTAAAGGCCGGGGCAGGGCATGGGAAGCTGTACACTTGACCGTGCTTGAGCAGGGCCAGTATCTTGCGCAGCCCTTTCCAGTCATCTTTTCATCTTCTTTTTGCAGGTATTGCCCATGTCCAAGTTCGAGAATGCCACCATCGTGAAGGCCGCCAACGTCTATTTCGACGGCAAAGTCGCCAGTCGAACCGTATTTCTGCAGGATGGCAAGAAGGTGACGCTTGGCCTCATGCAGCCGGGTGACTACGAATTCGGCACGGCGCAGAAGGAAATCATGGAAATCCTCGCCGGCAAACTGGATGTAATGCTGCCGGGCGAGGCGGACTGGAAGGCCATTAGCGGTGGGCAGTCCTTTGAAGTGCCGGCCAACAGCAAATTCCAGCTCAAGGTGCAGGCGCTCACGGACTATTGCTGCCACTATGTCGACTGATTGAGTTCACCCACGATGAAGGCAACATGATCGCCAAGGGTCTGGTCCTGCTCCGCCTGCGCATTCCGATGAATTTCCTGGCGTTCGTCTGGCGCAACTTCATGCGCAACGAAGGCCTGGAGAATGCCAAGTCGCTGACCTTCACCAGCCTGTTTGCCGTGGTGCCACTGCTGACCTTGATCCTGTCGATCCTGTCGGCATTTCCCTCGTTCCAGGTGTTTGGTGCGCAGGTGCAGGAGATGATCTACCAGCGCCTGCTGCCCAGTACCGGGAGCGAGTTGCAGGACTATTTCAACAATTTTGCCGGACAGGCACGTAACCTCACGTGGGCAGGCGCGGCAATGCTGCTCGGGACTGCCTACCTGATGCTCGTGAACATCGAGCGCAACTTCAATCGCATCTGGGGCGTCAGCGAACAGCGCAAGGGCCTGACGAGCTTCATGCTGTACTGGAGCGTCCTGAGCCTGGGGCCACTGCTGCTGGGCATGGGTTTTGCGATCAGCTCCTATATCACCTCGCTGGCCCTGTTCGACCGCTTTACCGAATTCCAGCTCGTGGGCGGGCATGATCTGTTGCTGGGCCTGTTTCCGGTGCTGCTCACCACCATCGCCTTCACGCTGCTGTATGTGGCCGTGCCCAACTGCGGGGTCAAGCTGCGGCACGGCTTCCTGGGAGCCTTGGCCGTGGCGCTGGCCTTCATCGTGGTGAAGTGGCTGTTCAGCGTGTTCATCGCCACGGCCAGCTATGCCTTCATCTATGGCACTTTCGCCGCCATTCCGGCCTTCCTCATCTGGCTCTATATATGCTGGGTGGTGATCCTGTTCGGTGCCAACTTCGTGCGGGCAATCCCGCTCTACGGTTCCCGCGTGGGTTCCGAGGAAGTCCATCCCAGCCTGCTGCTGCTGGCACTGCTGCACAAATTCTGGGAAAAGCAGCAGACCGGCAGCGTGCTGCGCGTGACCGAACTGCTGGCAGAGAAATGGCCCTTCCGTTCGGTAACGCCCGACCAGTTGTTGTCGCTGCTGGAGGGCAAGCACCTGGTGCACGCCCTGGGCGATGACGAATATCTGCTGGCGCGCGATCTGGAAGTACTCAGCGTGTGGGACGTACTGGGTGACACGCCCTGGGGCTTGCCGGCCGCTGACGAGCTGACAAGACCGCTGCCTGCTGTGGTGGCGGAGCATGTGCCGGAACTCGCCGATCTCTACGAGCGGTTCCGGCATATCAACGAGCTGGCCGAGAAGGAATTCAGCAGCTCGCTGGGTGCATGGTTCAGGCGTTCTGTCTGAGGCGCTGTTGCAGGAAGGGCAGGATCTGGTCGAGGGCGACCAACTGGGGTTCGCTGTCGCGGCGATGCTTGTACTCGATGCTGCCGCCTTCGAGATGCCGATCGGAGATCACCAGACGGTGCGGGATGCCAATGAGCTCCATGTCGGCAAACTTCACGCCGGGGCTGGTCTTCTTGTCGCGGTCATCCAGCAGCACTTCCACGCCGGCCGCCATAAGCTCCTGGTAGATCTGGTCGCACACTTCCGCCACCTGCGGGGCCTTGTGAGCGTTCAATGCGATCAAGGCCACCTGGAACGGCGCGAGGTTGTCGGGCCAGATGATGCCTTTGTCGTCGTGGCACTGCTCGATGCAGGCCGCCACGATGCGCGTCACCCCGATGCCATAACACCCCATCTCCATGATGCTCATGCGCCCGGTTTCATCCAGTACCGCGGCGTTCATTGCCTTGCTGTACTTGTTGCCGAGCTGGAAGATGTGGCCGACTTCAATACCGCGCTTGATCACAAGGCTGCCCTTGCCATCGGGGCTGGGGTCGCCTTCATTGACGTTGCGCAGATCTGCCACCCGCGCGTAGTGCGCATCGCGGTTCCAGTTGACGCCGGTCAGGTGGAAGCCATCATTGTTGGCACCACACACGAAATCGGCGAGTACGGCCGCGTCGCGATCCACAATGACCTCAATTCCAGGACCCACAGGGCCGATGGAACCGGGCAGGCAGCCCAGCTGCTCCTGGATCTGTGTGTCGCTGGCAAGGACGAGCGGGGAAAACACTCCGTCGAGCTTGGCAGCCTTGATTTCATTCAATTGGTGATCGCCGCGCAATACCAGGGCGACCAGCGCTTGTTTGCCGTCCACTTCGGTACCGAGCACGATCAGGGTTTTTACAGTCTGCTTCGCAGCGACCTGCAGGAAAGCGCAGACCTCCGCAATACTGTGCACCTCTGGCGTGGCGACTTCTGTCATGGCCAGAGCCGCTGGAGGAGGCGTCAAGGCAGCTGGCGCCAGCGCCGAAGCCATCTCGATATTGGCGGCATAGTCGCTGCCATCGCTGAATACGATGAGGTCTTCCCCGGACTCGGCCAGCACGTGAAACTCGTGCGAACTGCTGCCGCCGATGTTGCCGGAGTCTGCCACTACGGCGCGGAAATCAAAGCCAAGGCGGTCGAAGATGGCCTGGTAGGTGCGGTACATCAGGTCGTAGGTCTGTTGCAGGCTGTCCTGCGTGAGGTGGAAGGAGTAGGCGTCCTTCATGGTGAATTCGCGGGCGCGCATCACACCGAAGCGCGGGCGGCGTTCGTCGCGGAATTTGGTCTGGATCTGGTAGAGATTGATCGGCAGTTGCCGATAGCTGCTGATTTCGTTGCGCACCAGGTCGGTGATGACTTCTTCATGCGTTGGTCCCAGACAGAAGTCGCGCTCATGGCGGTCGCGGAACCTCTGCATTTCGGCACCCATCAGCTCCCAGCGCCCGGATTCCTGCCAGAGCTCTGCCGGTTGCACCACAGGCATGGAGACTTCCAATGCACCTGACTTGTCCATTTCCTCGCGGATGATATTGGTGACCTTGTGTAATACGCGCAGACCCATCGGCATCCAGGTGTACATGCCCGCTGTCAGTTTGCGGATGAGGCCAGCTTTCAGCATCAGCTGGTGACTGACCACAACGGCATCGGCCGGGGTTTCACGGGTAGTGGCGAGCAGGTACTGGGATGTGCGCATGGAATATCACCGTCTGGGGACTTTCTTGTGGGAGCTTCAGCCGACATGGAGCTTCAACTGAGGTTGGGCTTCAGCTGACTTGTAGTTTCAGCCAACTTGTAGCTTCAGCAACAGAAAAGCAGCCCTGAGGCTGCTTTTCGTTGTTTCCGGCAGCGCCCTTGCGGACCTGCCGGAACTTGCAGGAACAACTGATTGAATCAGAGTTCTGCCATGGACTTCAGTTTCTTCAGCGGCAGTACTTTGACGCGCACGGATGCCGGCTTCTTGGGGATATCCATCAATTCGCCGGGCTTGAAGGGGTTGGGCACGCCTTTGCGGGCGGGACGGGCAGGACGCTTGACGGCTTTGATCTTCAGCAGGCCGGGCAGGGTGAATTCACCAGCGCCACGCTTTTTCAGGTGACGTTCGATGATTTCGCCGAGACCATCCAGTACCTGGCCAACTTGCTTCTTGGTCAGACCGGTGTCTTCCGAGATGGAGTTGAGGATTGCAGTCTTGGTGAATTTTTCGGAGATAGCAGTGGTTTTTTTAGCAGGTGCCTTGGAGGTTTTTTTGCCAGCCATACGTGGTTCTCTTATTGGTCTCATGTGGTTGATGGAAAAAATCCGGTAGCTTCTGCCCAAGTACTGCTTTGCTGCTGGTTACCGGACTACTCATAACATGGCATGCCAGGACATGACAAAACTCATGATGTGACAAAAGCAACCTTCACTTTTGTCCAGAGTTTACAGTGAGATTCCGCTCGCCTGTACTTCACCGCTCTGAATAGTGGGCGTATTTATAACGGATGCCCAATTAGCGGGCAAGGATTTTGTGCAACTTTTTTTGCGCTTAATCAAGCTGCTCGGAACTGACTGCGGAGTGCTAAAAAACCGAGTCCGCAAGCACTGTGATGGTGCTTGCAATCCGCTTGCGCCGCGTCATGGTGCCGGGTGCTTTGCACACTCATCCTGCAGCTGCGCACATACCGCCAGTGTGGCCTTGTCCCCGCAACAAGAGGTGGTTCACGACTGCTGCGATGTTGCGACAGGAAGCGAATGGAAGCAGCTGTCACGCATGGTGTTTTAGGCTACAATGTGGCGCGTTTTCAGGTAGCCGGAACAGGTGGCGACAGGTGTCGCGGCGGATGGCGCAGGAGTGGGACCAGCATGCCAATTTATGAGTATCGTTGTGACGCCTGCGGCGCTGAGCTCGAGAAGTTGCAGAAGATCAGCGATGCACCTTTGCGCGACTGCCCCGCATGCGGCAAGCCGGCACTGGCCAAACTTGTGTCTGCCAGCAGCTTCCGCCTTAAAGGCTCAGGCTGGTATGAAACCGACTTCAAGACCGGCAAGAAGAAAAACGGGGCAGCGGACAGTGCCGGCGAGAACAGCGGAAGTGGATCAGGCGACAGTGCAGGAGAGAGTCCTGCAGCAAGTCCAGCATCGACAGCCTCTGCTTCCAGTGCAGACAGCACTGCACCCAAGAGCGACAGCGCCGGCAAGCCGAGCGGTCAGGCTGCCTGAGAATTCGCAGTATCTCCGCTGATAGATGCTTAAGCATTCAGTTCAAGAAACTGTACTAACTACAGGAAAACCAGAGAATCTCTATGCGTACTCATTATTGTGGTGGTCTCAACAAGGATCACATCGGCCAAACCATCGTGCTGTGCGGCTGGGTGCATCGCCGCCGTGACCACGGTGGCGTGATCTTTCTCGACATGCGCGACCGTGACGGTATCGCGCAGGTAGTGATTGACCCCGATACGCAGGAAAGTTTTGCCCGTGCCGAGCAGGTGCGTAGCGAATTCGTGCTGAAAATCGAGGGTATCGTGCGGGCCCGCCCCGCCGGGACGGAGAACAAGGACATGCCCTCCGGTGCCATTGAGGTACTGTGCAAGAACCTTGAAGTATTGAATGTCGCAGATACCCCGCCCTTCATGCTGGACGAACACGCCCATGTGAGTGAAGACGTTCGACTGCGCAATCGATTCATCGACCTGCGCCGCCCCGAGATGCTGAATCGCATGCGCATGCGTTCGCAGATCACCAGTACGGTACGCAACTTCCTGGACGACCACGGCTTTCTCGACATCGAGACCCCGATCCTGGGCCGTGCCACGCCGGAAGGTGCGCGAGATTACCTGGTACCCAGCCGCACACATCCAGGCTGTTTCTTCGCGCTGCCGCAGTCGCCACAACTTTACAAGCAACTGTTGATGGTGGCCGGGTTCGACCGCTACTACCAGATTGCCAAGTGCTTCCGTGACGAGGATCTGCGCGCCGATCGCCAGCCGGAGTTCACGCAGATCGACATCGAAACTTCCTTCATGAATGAAGACCAGATCATGGAGATCACCGAACAGATGATCCGCAAGGTCTTCAGCAAGCACATCAATGTGGAACTGCCGGCCTGTCCGCGTATGCCCTATGCCGAAGCTATCCGTCGCTTTGGTATTGATCGTCCCGACCTGCGCATTCCGATGGAGTTGGTGGATATTGCTGACCTGATGAAGGACGTCGAGTTCAAGGTATTCAATGGGCCCGCCAACGATCCGAAGGGCCGCATTGTGGTGCTGCGCGTGCCGAAGGGCGGCGAGAAAATGACGCGCAAGCAGATCGACGAGTACGGCAACTTCGTCGGCAACTATGGCGCCAAGGGCCTGGCCTGGATCAAGGTCAACGACCTCGCCGCTGGCCTGGAAGGACTGCAATCCCCCATCCTGAAGTTCATGCCCGAGGCTGTAGTCAAAGCCGTGCTTGAGCGCGCAGGTGCCGCGACTGGCGACATCCTGTTCTTCGGTGCCGACAAGGCCAAGGTGGTCAATGAATCAATGGCAGCTCTGCGCGTAAAAGTCGGTCTCGACCTGAACCTGCAGACCTGTGAATGGGCGCCGCTTTGGGTGGTGGACTTCCCCATGTTCGAGGAAAACAAGGAAGGCAATCCAACCTCTGTGCATCATCCGTTTACGGCACCCTCTTGCTCGCCTGAAGAACTGCTGGCAGCGCCGCTCAAGGCCTTGTCGCGTGCCTACGATCTGGTGCTTAACGGCACCGAACTGGGTGGTGGCTCCATCCGCATCAACCGCCAGGACATGCAGCAGACGGTGTTCCGCCTGCTGGGCATCGGCCCGGAAGAGGCCGAGGAGAAGTTCGGCCATCTGCTCAATGCTCTGCGCTACGGTGCGCCGCCCCATGGCGGGCTTGCTTTCGGCCTCGACCGCATCGTCATGATGATGACCGGGTCGCAGTCCATCAGGGACGTCATCGCGTTTCCCAAGACGCAGTCTGCAGCTTGCCCGCTCACCGATGCCCCGGGTGCAGTCCCTGCGGCCCAGTTGCGCGAACTCAACATCCGCCTGCGCGAACAGGGCTGAGGCCCGGCGCGCCCATGGCACTGATCCTTGGCATAGATCCAGGCTCCCGCAAATGCGGTTATGGCCTGGTCTCTGCCACTGGATCACGGCTGGAGTTCGTCGCCTGCGGCGTGATCCGGGTGGAAACGCTCGCCTTTCCCGAGCGCCTGCAGAGCATCTTCCGCACGATCACCGAGATCATTGAGGAGTACCATCCCCAGGAGGCGGCCATCGAGGAAGTGTTCATGGGCAAGAGCGCCTCGTCGGCACTCAAACTGGGGCAGGCCCGTGGCGCTGCCATGGTGGCCTGCAGCAACCAGGCACTGCCGGTGCATGAATATGCCACCAGCAAGATCAAGCAGGCACTGACCGGCACCGGACGTGCCGAAAAGGCGCAGATGCAGCATATGATCTGCATGCTTTTGCAGCTGACCAAGGCGCCTTCGGAGGACGCTGCTGATGCACTTTCGGCGGCGGTGTGTCATGCTCACACCACACAATCGCTGGTGAAGATGGCCGGGGTGCGCAGCAGCCGTCGTGGCCGTCTGCTCGGTTGACCGGAACGGGCTCGAGGCGGGGATTGGCGGAATGATAGGGCGCTTACAAGGCATCTTGCTGGCAAAGGATGAAGGTGAAGTGCTGCTGGATGTCAGTGGTGTCGGCTACGAGATCGAGGTGACCCTCAGCACCTATGCGCAGCTCCCCGAACGCGGCCATGCCACCGTTCTCTACACTCACTTCGTCGTGCGCGAGGACGCCCAGCATCTTTACGGTTTCTATGAGTTGCAGGATCGCTCGTTGTTTCGCCTGCTCATCAAGGTCAATGGCGTAGGCCCGAAGCTGGCCTTGGCGATACTCTCCGGCATGAACAGCAGCCAATTCGTGGCCTGCGTGGCACGCAACGATGTGAATGCGCTGGTCAAGCTGCCGGGCATAGGCCGCAAGACCGCCGAGCGCCT
>JBIIWP010000179.1:0-3030 GCA_044338855.1 Pseudohongiellaceae bacterium
TGTACAAAGTGACGCGACTTGTTATATGAATGAACGCAACGCAGCTGGATATTCTGCTGCATGATTTCAATAGCGAAATGTTTTTCAAACAGCGAGGCGGATATGCAGGTGGCCTGCGAAGACAGGGCAAGAGCCGCTGCAGATGACCGTTTCCCGATCCTGAGGATAATCCCATGAACGACTATGGACTGATCATAGACAACCACAAAGTCGGCACTGCTGACAGTTTTGACATCCTGAATCCGGCGAACGGCGAGCTGGTCGGCAAGGCGCCGATTGCCACGCGGGCGGAGCTTGATCGGGCGGTTGCTGCAGCGGAGCGCGCCTATGCGGGATGGAGTCGCGAAAGTGAGGAGCGACGCAAGCAGGCTTGCCTCGACATTGCCGCTGTGTTGCAGGACAACATGGGCGAACTGTCCCGCCTTCTGACTATGGAGCAAGGCAAGCCCCTGAAGGGGATGGGTTCGGAATTTGAACTCGGTGGCTGCATGGCCTGGGCCAGTGCACAGGCAGGCTTCGAACTTCCGGTGCGGATAATCCAGGATGACAACAGCAGTCGTGTGGAAGTACATCGCAAGCCGCTCGGCGTCATCGGCTCCATCACGCCCTGGAACTGGCCGCTGCTGATCGCGATCTGGCACATCGTACCGGCAATCCGTACCGGGAACACGGTGGTGCTCAAGCCTTCCCCGTTTACGCCGCTGGGGACCTTGCGCATGGTGGAACTGATCAGCCAGGTGCTGCCGCCAGGAGTCTTGAACGCGGTCAGCGGTCGCGATGAAGTTGGACAGTGGATGACCGAGCACCCCGGAATTCGCAAGATTGTGTTCACTGGATCCTGTGGAACCGGCAAAAAGGTCATGGCTGGCGCAGCGTCCAATCTCAAGCGCCTGACGCTGGAACTCGGTGGCAACGATGCAGCGATCATGCTGCCGGACGCTGACGTCGAAGGTTTTGCGCCGCGCATATTCGGCGCTGCGTTCATCAACTGTGGACAGACCTGTGCCGCGATCAAGCGTCTTTATGTCCACGACAGTATCTACGACAGGACCTGTGCAGCATTGCAGGCGCTTGCTGCTGCGACTCCGGTCGGCAATGGTCTCGACGCAGGCACGATGATGGGGCCACTGCAGAACCGCATGCAGTTCGAAAAGGTGGTAGCTCTGGTCGACGATGCCAGAGCGCATGGTGCGCGCATACTGTGCGGCGGCGAACCCATGCCGGGGCCGGGATACTTTTACCCGCTGACGCTGGTTGCCGATATCACGGATGGAACGCGGCTGGTGGACGAGGAGCAGTTCGGCCCGGTGCTGCCGGTCATCCGCTATACAGATCTGGATGAAGTGGTCCGGCGCGCCAACGCCACGGAATTCGGATTGAGCGGTTCGGTTTGGTCGAGGGACCTCGAGAAAGCCAGGGCGGTGGCCCAGCGTCTTGAATGTGGCACGGCCTGGGTCAACCGCCACGCCGCGATCGCCCCGGATGTACCGATGGGGGGTGTAAAGGCTTCCGGTATCGGCGTAGAGTTTGGCGAAGAAGGCCTGGCCGAGTACACGGATATCCAGGTCGTCAGTATTGACAAAACCTGAGCCCGGTTCCGCACCTTTGCAAGCAGTTGGCGGGTGCGATTGCAGGCGTGTCAGGTTTTATGTGTGATTTTCCTGTCGGAGTCGTAGCGCAATGCGGTCTGTAATAGCGTTTCTTGCAAGCGGACTTTGGTCCGGCTTGCTGCTGGCACAACACCCGGTTGAAGGGGTGTGGATACTTCAGGGGATCGAGACTGAAACCGCGGCGCCGCTGACCGCTCAAGGCACGGCGGTACAGCAGGCCTATGATCTGCTCAACGACGATCCCAGCCTGCGCTGTGAGCCGGCCAGCATTGCGCGTGTTTATGGCAATCCCAATACTCGTACCGGTATCCGTCTGGTGGACGGTGTACTGCTGGTGGAGCATGAATTGTTTGACCTGAAGCGCACGGTCCAGCCGCTGGGCGCCGCGACCAGCATGGAGTTCCCGGCCTTCGGCACGCAAGCGTATGAACTGGATGGCGAACGACTGCGCATACATTCCACTGGCCATGCTGCGGGCTACATCCGTACCGGTACCGGTTACCCGCAGGGAGAAGGTGGCAGTGCCACCGAAACCTTGTGGCGTGACGGCGAGCACCTGATGGTGGAGCTGGTTTACCGGGATCCCGTCATGTTCGACGGGGAGTACCGCATCCTGCACCGGCTCCAATCCACGGGAGAAGACGCCGTGCCCGTCTACAACTGCACTGACGCCGACTATGACTGGTTCGAACAACTCAATGCCGAAGCGATCGGGGAAACCATGCCATGAAAACCATATTGTTTTTCGCTTCTTTGCTCCTTGGCTGCCAGGTGCTCGCGCACCATTCCACCGCCACGAATTTCACCCAGGAGATCATCGAAATTTCCGGGGTCGTCGAGCAGATCCGCTTCCAGAATCCGCATACGTCCATTGTGGTGAAAGTGGAGGCTGCCGCAGGTGAGGCACCGTTCTGGCTGGTGGAGAGTGATGCGCGGTCCACCTACGTACGCCGCGGCGTGGACCTTGATGCCATCGCGATGGGCAGCAAGGTTACTGTCACGGGGCGCAAGGGCGTGCGCCCCAACACGATGTTCCTGCGCGAAGTTGTGTTCGAGGACGGCACGCGCTTTACCTCAAGCGGGACCGGCAGGGATTGACCATCGGGCAGCACCCTACAGGGCACGCGGATCCTTGTTGGAGGTAATACCCATCTCCAGCCATCTTTCCCAGCGCTCGATGCTGTCCGGTTCGCGTGAACCACAGCCGCCGTCGGCAGGTCTGAGGTATTGGCCGTCTGCTGCTTTCACCCAGCAGATGGCGCCACCTGGCCTGCCGTCTGCGAGAGGGCTGAACATGATGGTGACTTCGTCACCCGGTTCGAAGCTTCGCCCGGTGATGCCGGACCTGACCAGCGACGGCGGTGCACCGCCCTCAAAGCCCCAGGTGACGACTTTACCGTCCTCGCCCGTCACATTGAGG
>JBIIWP010000111.1:0-10591 GCA_044338855.1 Pseudohongiellaceae bacterium
CGCCAACTGCGCCAGCTGCCACGGTGCCGGTGTCGGTCGCGTCAGCAGCATCTTCCCCGATTTGCGCTACGCCGCTGCGTTGAATGTTGATGCGCTGTTCAAGGCCATCGTGATCGACGGTGCGCTGCAGAACAACGGCATGGTGTCGTTTGCGGAGCAGCTGACGCCGGAGGATGCGGAGGCGATCAGGGCCTATGTGGTGAGTCTGGCGAATGCAGAGCTGCAGGCTCGGGCGGCGCCGCCACCCGAGCCGGCGGCTGAGGTGCATTGATCAGCTCGACTTAAACCCGCACGCTCGAGATGGGGCCCCCGGGAGATTCGGGGGCTCTGCTCACAACATCTGCGTGCCGTCGTGGCAGGCCGAGGGACTGAAGTTCGCGTGAGGGCCTTCGCGGCCTGCCAGCGCAACTAATGCCGTCAGGACAAATCGGGGTGCGTCCCCATTTCTTCTCAAAGCCTCAGGGAATTCTGGGGAAAGACCATCCTCCTGAAACATGTACCTCTTCCACGGCTGTGGCGACACCGTCCTTCACTGCGCCAAATACGAATGCAAAGCCATTGCTGCCGTCAAAAGAGTTGGTCGACTGTGGTACCAGTTCTATCTCTACACCATCCCTTTTCAACTTGAGCTTTTCACCTTCCAGCGAAAACTCAAGAGTAACGAGATTGCCCAGCCAAATGCCCTGATAGGTGCCAATGTATTGCGACAGAATTTCTGCATCTATCTCAACTGCAGTCTGTTTCGCCTCCTCGATGTTTCCCTCCCACTGGGCGCCGACATGGGCTGTTTCATTGCAGACGTATTCCAGCAGTTCGTCGTCAGCCTGATTGACGATTTCAATCTTCACCTCAAGCGGCGCTGTAAAAGCGCCAGCATCGGTATAGGTAACATCAAGTGTCATGTGGCCAAAATCACGGCGGGTGTAACGCTCGGTAATTTGCAAGGCTTCTGTGTGCATGATGCCTCGGCGGTCCAGCCAGGTTTTGTCGTTGTAACCGTTACTGTCCACCACAAGGGTGTCGTTGTCCCAACGTGCAACTGAATAGCCCATCCAGGTAGGCAGTGGGTCGTTCTCAAGTTCGCGACCATCCATGTAAATCGTACGAAATGCCTGATCCTCATGCAGAATTCCAATCATGTCCGCGCTCTGGATAATGAACCGAAAGCCGGTCGACGTGCTGCCAGCCGTCAAATAGCTGGGACCACTGGGCAAACAGTTATATCGCGGCTGATCGGAAAAAAAGTTGCTGGTATGGGTCTGCATGGCCTCACGCACCCACGGCAGGTACTTGTCAGACGCTGGCAAGTCGCCGGTAACGCGTGTTGCCACCCACAAGCCAGAGAGGTCAGGCACGCCATCCCGGGTACGAGGCGCCGGTGCCGTCATGTCTACAGAGCCATCAGCAGTGCGGGGAACACCCGGTGTCGGCAGATCGAGCCACTGGGCTGTCGCAACTTGACAGGCGGCCAATAGAAAAAGACTGGTGAATCGCCAATTCATGGTTTGGATTCCGTTAAGTGGGCTGCAGCGAAAAATTCACGCCTGTTCAGTGGATGTATCGCATAATATCTGCAGTTCAGTCCAGTGCCAGCAGCAGTTGTTTAACAGAGGATATCAAAAATGAGATTTGCGTATGTTGTGTTCACTTCGTGGGCTCTTCTGGTCGCGCCAGTACTGGCGCTGGCGCATCATTCCTTTACGGCTGAGTTTGATATCAATCGTCCGATTGAACTTACCGGCAAGGTGGCGCGAGTGGAATGGACAAACCCCCATGCCTGGATTCATCTGGATGTGGAAACCAGTGATGGCAAGGTTGAGAACTGGGCTATTGAGCTGCTTGGTATCAACGCCCTTATGCGACAGGGGTGGACCCGGGACAAGATAAAGTCCGGAGATGTGCTTTACATAAAAGGTTATGCTGCCCGAAATGGCACTACTACCGGCAATGCCTCGATCGTCACTATTGAGGCAACCGGCGAGCAAGTCTGGGGCAACGGTGCAGAGGAAAACTAGCAATACTTCCAACGAGATAAACAGCGAGACACTGATCAGTGCGACCATCAGCTTTGAGCCAAAACGCTGGATCAACAAACCCACCGCAGATCACGAAGGTGCCGCCCCACTCATAGGCAGCGAGGATGCTGGAGGCCAGCGCTGCGGCGATGAGTCCGCCGGCCGGTGAAGGTCATTGCCTGCATTCAGGACCCTATCGTCATCGACAAGATCCTCAATCACCTGAAGGCCAAGGAAGCAACCCAGCTCCCCCATCCACCCAACTGCCACCACAATGGAACAAAGCCTGAAGGAATCCAGACGGACTTTGTCATCTGAAAGCAAGGCGTCGCTCATTCAAACCGGGGGAATTCTCAGTTTTCCTGTCCCGATACTCGCGCTCACATGATGCACCTGCTGATCATCCAATAGTGGAAATCCTTGTGCTCCAACTTCAAGCCCGTCCAATTGGATGCTGCTTGTTGCCTGTTCGCCAGCAATCCTGCTGACTTCAATCTGATAGGGCGTCGCGCCGAAGTGATAGACCATGCTGTAGTGATCCCAATGCGGCGGCATATACTACGGTTTCCACATCATGATCAGCTTACAGGGAGGTGAACTCGGCGATTGGTAATCCTTCGTTGCCGATGGTGAAAATGGTCATGTTGCCTCGTTGGAAAAAGTGTACTTATCTGAATTTCGGACCTTCCACCCAGCAAACAAGGCTTCTGCGAATGCCTGACGATACTGGAGCTACCCGGTGACGCAGGAACGATGGAAATACCAGAATCGTGCCGCGTTGTTTGATAACAGCCTGATCAAGCACCCCGAATTCCGAATCGATCTCGAACTCACCACCTTCGTATTCGTTTGGTTCTGAAAGCTGGATCGTCACCGACAACTTGCGATGATTCATGGTCGGATTGATCCAGAAGGTGTCTTTGTGCCAGTCGTACTTGCCTTCCTGCGTGCCGTGGTAGGTGGTGTATTGCACTTCCCGCATATAGTTGAGATCGAAACCGAAGTGATCACGATTGGCGTCAACCACATAGTTCCAAAGCGTATCCACGATAAAGCGGTGATTTGGATCGATGGTGCTGAGCCATCGGATCTCCGATTTCCTGAGCGTATCTACCGTATCGTCTGATCCTTTGAATCCGATACCGGTTCGCGCTATCGGTTGCCGGTTGCCAACGTCAATAACCGCATCCGTGAACTGCTTGCTCAGGTTTGCGGGCCACACTCTCAGGATCTGATTCATTTTTATTTCAGATCGGAATAGTCAGTCGCACTCATGTAAAACACCTGCGGCGCACTCAACGGCACGTTGTACTTGGTGCGCAGCGCGGCCCAGTCCGGATCGGCCGCAAATTTCTCCCACACTTCCGCCCGGTGCGCGACATCGCGATACGCGAGCATCCAGATCAGGGTGTTGGGGCGGCTGTTGTCCTGCCACACACCGATCACATCCGCGCCGTGGCGCTCGAACATGGCGGCTTCATCTTCGCGGAAGCGCTGGTGCAGTTCTTTGATGCCGCCGTTGAAATCACCCGTGCCGACCTGAGCCGGGTCGACGGTGTACATGCGCAGTTCGAAGCAGCGCGCAGCGGCGTCGACGTTGGCGGAATACTCCGCATCCAGTTGGTCAGCAGGGCCGCAGGGCGGCACGGTGCCTTGGGCCAGGGCACTGTTGCTGGTCCACGCCAGAAACAGGGAGCCAAGCAGGCTTGCAGCAAGTGGGATGGCTTTTTTCATTCTGTGGTTTCCTTGTTGTTTCTTGTGTTTGTGGTCATGAAGGAGTGTTCAGGCCAACGATACGATCACCGATTTGGTCTGCAGGTATTCGTCCAGCCCTTCCGGCCCGGTCTCGCGGCCGTAGCCGCTCTGCTTGCAGCCGCCGAAGGGCATCGCCACGTCCAGCATTGCCCAGCCGTTGACCCAGACGATGCCGGCGTGCAGCCGGGCGGCCACGCGGTGGGCGCGCGCCACGTTGCCGGTCTGCAGGCCTGCGGCCAGGCCGTAGGGCGTACCGTTGGCCATTGCCACTGCTTCATCCTCGGTGTCGAAGGGTTGCACGGTCAGCACCGGGCCGAAGATCTCTTCCTGTACGTAGCGCGAGTTCTGAGCCACGTCCGCAAGGATGGTGGGCGGCACGAAGCAGCCGTTGCCTGCGGGCAGGGTGCCGTTGCCGCCGAGCACACGCACGCCGTCCTTGGTGGCCATATCCAGGTAGCCCTGCACCTTTTCGCGGTGGCGTAGCCCGGCCATCGGGCCGATGACGGTGGAGGCGGCAAAAGGGTCGCCAATTGGGATGTGCGGGCAGGCTCCGGCCAGTGCGGCGAGCACGTCCTCGTATACCGGCCGCTCGACCAGCAGGCGCGTGCCGGCCATACAGAATTGCCCGGTGTTGAATACGAAGGCCTTGATTGCGGTGCCGATGGCGGCCGGGATGTCGGCGTCGGCAAAGATGATGTTGGCGGCCTTGCCGCCGGCTTCGATGGTGAGCTTCTTCAGCGACTCGGCGGCGGTTCTGGCGACGATTCTGGCCACCTGCGTGGAGCCGGTGAAGGCGATCTTGTCCACTCTCGGGTCGCGCAGCAGGGCCTCGCCGGCCGGGGCTGCGCCGGTGACCACGTTGTAGACGCCGTCGGGCACGCCGGCTTCCTGCAGCACCTGAGCCAGCAGCAAGGCCGACAGCGGCGTTTCTTCGGCGGGTTTGTGCACGATGGTGTTGCCGGCCGCCAGCGCTGGCGCGATCTTCGACGTGGACAGGATCATCGGGAAGTTGAACGGGGTGATCGCGCCCACCACGCCGATCGGCTCGCGGCGCGTATAGGCCATTGCCGGAATGCGGGTGGAGCGGGCGGCGCCTTCGATGCCGCTGGCCAGCGCGCCGTAGTACTCGAACAGGTCGATCGCGGTGGGGATGTCGACCAGCGTGGTGAAGGTGATCGGCTTGCCGACGTCGAGTGATTCCACTGCAGCGAAGGCCGCTGCCTTCTGGCGCAGCAAGTCTGCCGCCCGCAACAGGATGCGGCCGCGGTCACGCGGGTTCATGGTCGCCCAGCTGCCGTTGTCGAATGCGCTGCGCGCTGCGCTCGTTGCCCGCTCGACGTCCACTGCTGCGGAGTCCGGGACCATGGTTAGCTGCTTGCCCGTTGCCGGGTCGATGATGGCGCGCTCTGCCCCGGACGCCGCTGGCGCCCACTGGCCGTTGATGAACAGTGCGCCCGGCGCAAGTTCGGCGCGGGCCTTTTCGGCGTTCCACGCCGGCGCTGCTGAGTCTGTCATGCCGTTCCCCTTTGGTTTCCAAGTGTTGGGGCAGGGAGCATCACTTGCGGACGACTGTGGGTCAAGCCCTGCCATACCGGCTTACCGAACGCTTTTGATGCTGGACTCAGCCTGTTGGCGCAGTTCCCATGGCAAAGTATTGAAGTTGAGCTAGTCTTCGAGTGTCCTTTCTAAAATGACAACCCGCTTCAAGGATGAATCGTGGGAAGACTGCGCAAGCTCCATCAGAAAATCCTGATGGAAGAAACCGGCGACAATATCGAGTTTCGTTCGCTCTGTAATTTACTGCTGGGCTTGGGCTTTGACTTGCGAATAAAAGGCAGCCACCATGTATTCACACGCAGCGACATCGCGGAAATAATTTCGCTGCAGCCCAAAGGCGGCAAGGCAAAGGTTTATCAAGTCAGGCAGGTACGAGGAATATTCCTGAAGTATCGAATCGGTGTGCAAGATGTCTCTTAAATATCAAATGCAGATAGTGTGGAGCCAGGACGATCAAGCTTTTCTGGTGACCATTCCTGAACTGCCTGGCTGTATGGCTGATGGCGAGACGTACGAGCAGGCTGTCATCAACGCGCAAGCCAGTATTGCGCGGTGGATTGAAACTGCACGTGAATTGGAGCGCCCTGTTCCGGAGCCGGCACGCCGACAGGCTTAGCCTGACCCGCGTTATTCCTTCAGCGTCGCCAGATAGGCAATCACATCCGCCCGCGTCTTGTCGTCCGGGATCAGCATCGGCATGAAGGTGCCGGGCACCATTGCCATGGGGCTCACCAGAAACCTGTCGAGGTTCTCAGTGGTCCAGGTGAGCCCGGAGGCCTTGAGCGCTTCCGAGTACTTGGTGAACGCAGGCTGGCTGCCGGCCGGGCGGCCGACCAGCCCAATCAGGTTGGGGCCCTCGCCAGGACCGCCGGTCACCTGCACGGAATGGCAGACGTTGCACATGACGTTGAATGTTGCCTTGCCGTTCTCGATATCCGGCGTGGCCTCGGCTGCACACATGGCTGGAGCCAGAATTGCGGCGGCAACCAGGAAAAAGTGGCGAAAATCGTACATAAAACAGGGGACTCCACCGGATCTGGACCGGCATCGATGACTTCGTGGCGAAGTGTAGCAAAGTCCGCTTTCAGGGTGGGTCATTTCCTGTTTCCATATTGTTTCCACGAAGTTCGCGCATTAGATCGCATACGCTCGACGGTCATTCAGCTGCACCATTCTTGCCTGTTTGCCCACCGGGGGATAAAAGATGAAAACAAAAACCCGCGCGCCATTTCTGACCAGTGCCCTGCAACTCGGTTTTCTGCTCGGCGCCGCCACCGCTGCCCAGGCCCAGGAAACCCGCTGGTCCGATCCTGCCACCTGGCCTGACAACAAGGTTCCCGCTGCCGGCGAGCAGGTCACCATTGCCAGCGACCAGCAGGTGATCCTCGATGTCACTCCTCCTGCGTTGGGCGGCCTTACCATCAACGGCAAGCTCAGTTTCGCAGACGAGGCTGACCTGGAGCTGAACACCGAGTGGATCATGGTGCACGGCGAGCTGCAGATCGGCACCGAAGCCCGGCCCTTCACGCATAAAGCCATCATTACGCTTACCGACAACGTCAAAGACGAACAACTGATGGGCATGGGCGACCGCGGCATCATGCTCTCGGGCGGTACGCTGAACCTGCACGGCAACCGCAGCAATACCTGGACCAAACTGGCCGCGACTGCCGAGGCCGGCAGCAGCAGCATCGAAGTGCTGGATGCCGCGCAATGGCAGGTGGGTGACGAGATCATCCTGGCGTCGACCGATTACGATCCGCGCCAGGCCGAACGTCGCACGATCTCTGCCATCAGTGGCAACAGCCTCACGCTGGACAGCCACTCGACTACATGCACTTCGGCGAGCTCACCTTCGAGGTGGATCAGCGCGGCGAAGTAGGCCTGCTGTCGCGCAACATCAAGGTGCAGGCATCCGAAGATGCAGCAGAGTCCTATTTCGGCGGCCATATCATGGCGATGGTCACGAGCAGGTTGTACATCGACGGTGTCGAGCTCAACCGCATGGGCCAGCACATGGAACTGGCCCGCTATCCGATCCACTGGCATCTGGTGGGAGAAGGCAAGGGCCAGTACGTCAGGAACGCCGCGATCCATGACACCTTCAACCGCTGCGTGACGGTGCACGGCACCAACAACCTGCGCATCGAGAACAACGTCACCTACAACACCGTGGGCCACTGCTTCTTCATGGAAGACGGCATCGAGACGGGTAACGAGTTCGTGAAGAATCTGGCGATCCAGACCAAGTGTCATCCCACCATGGCCTGTGTGCCGACCAATCTCGCCGCCGCCGGTGAGTTTGACTACGAAAACCGTCGGGAGCTCAGGCAAATCAGTATGTCTGCCGAGCATACGCTGCTGCCCTCAGACAACACCGTGGCGTCCTACTGGATCACCAATCCGGACAATACCTACATCGACAACGTGGCCGCAGGCTCTGATGAAAATGGCTTCTGGCTGTCCCTGCCGGAGCACCCGAATGGCGCCTTCCTCGACTCGGAAGCCAGCCTCAACACCTGGCCGCGTCGCACCAGACTCCGGGAATTCAGGGGCAATGTGGCCCATTCCAACTTCGACGGGTTCATGTTCGACCGCAACATCAATGTGGACAACACCTTCGGCCTGACCGGCAATTCGCACATGCCGAAGGAAGATCCCACTGATCCGGACAGCAAGGGGCTGATATCAGAGTTCGCAGATCTCACCGCCTACAAGAACCGCAATGGCGGCATCTGGGGCCGCGGCGAGAACCACATCTTCCGCAACGTGAAGCTCGCCGACAATGCCATCGGGTTTACGCATTCCGCCGGTTCGGCCGGTCGTGACCCTTTCAGCTCGCTGGTCATTGATTCGCTGTTTGTGGGCGAGACCGACAATATCGGCAACCCCACGACGCCGGAGGAAGTTGCCTACGGTCGCAGCCTGCCGAAGCGCGCAATCCCGGATTTCCCGATCCGCGGCTACGAATACTACGATTACCGGGATGACGTGGTTGATACGACATTCGTGAATTACCAGGACAACGCCCAGCGCGAAACCGGCGCGCTTTCCTGGCTGCTGTTCACGAGCTCCGGCATCACCACCACCAACACCATCAAGGGTGCGAAATTCGTGAATGCCAAGCCTGTGCATTTCCCGAAGATTGAACCCAGGTTCGACAACGACAACCGGGGCGGTGTGGCCTACAGGACCGCAGTGATCCACGACCTGGACGGCTCGGTCGGCGGAATCCCTGGCGCCAGTATCCTGATCCACGACGGCGAGAACGACAGCGTTGCCACTGACGAGTCCTGCACGATCCAGCCAAGCTGGAACGCCGCTGTGTGTGCAGGTGATGTTGGACGCCTGTTCATGAACAAGCCCGGAGGCACCCTTGCCGAGTTGTCGGCCGGGGCGCCTGTGGTACTTCACCGCAATGACAAAGACCACAAGATCACCGGCAACCAGAGCAACGTACGCTCCGGTACCGGGATGCGGGTGGATACCGATCGCGAGGAAGTGCAGCTCAGTGTGAGGGAGATGGATGAAGGCTCATGGGTGATGTTTGAACTGCCGGGATTCACCAGGGCGGCCTCAGGCAAACAGCAGGACAGCATGGACGCCTTGCGCGGGGCGAGCGAGACCTCGTGGTACAGGGATCAGGATAAGGTCTGGGTCAAGCTGGTGGTAAGCGATGCCGACTTCCAGGGCCCTGTTGTGGAACCGGTTGGCCGGCTGGTTGCCCAAACCACCATTCTGGTCAGCCGCCAATAACGATGGATGTGCTTCGCCATGACGAAGCTGGTACATTCTTGCGTGATTTTTCGATTCGGGGAGTGATAAAAATGAAAACCTTCAAGCGCGTCTCCAGACTGGCCGGCGTTCTGCCAGTCTGCTACCTGCTCGGCGCCGCCACTGCGGTCCAGGCCCAGGAAACCCGCTGGTCCGATCCTGCCACCTGGCCTGACAACAAGGTTCCCGCTGCCGGCGAGCAGGTCACGATTGCCAGTGGCAAGCAGGTGATCCTCGACGTCAGTCCCCCCACGCTGGGCGGTATCACGATCCACGGCACGCTCCGCTTCGCAGACGAGACAGATCTGGAACTGAACACCGAGTGGATCATGCTGCACGGCGAGCTGGAAATCGGCACCGAAGCCAGGCCCTACACGCACAAGGCTACGATCACGCTCACGGACAATGTCAAAGACGAACAGCTGATGGGCATGGGCGACCGCGGCATCATGCTGTCGGGCGGCACCCTGAATCTGCACGGCAACCGCAGCAACAGCTGGACCAAGCTGGCCGCAACCGCCGAGGCCGGCAGCAGCAGTATCGAAGTGCTGGATGCTTCCCAGTGGCAGGTGGGTGACCAGATCGTCCTCGCTTCCACAGATTACGATCCGCGTCAGGCCGAGCGGCGCACGATCGCCGCCATCAGTGGCAACACGATCACGCTGAACGAGGCGCTGGAGTACATGCACTTCGGCAAGATCACTTTCGACGTGGATCAGCGTGGCGAAGTAGGCCTGCTGTCGCGCAACATCAAGGTGCAGGCGTCGGAAGATGCGGCAGAGTCGCATTTCGGCGGCCACATCATGGCCATGGTCACCAGCAAGATGTTCATCGATGGCATCGAGCTGAACCGCATGGGTCAGCATCTGGAGCTGGCCCGCTATCCCATTCACTGGCATTTGGTGGGTGACGGTGGCAAAGGCCAGTACATCAAAAACGCTGCGATTCACGACACCTTCAACCGTTGCGTAACGGTACACGGCACCAACGATTTGCGCGTGGAAAACAACGTTACCTACAACATCGTCGGTCACTGCTTCTTCATGGAAGACGGCATCGAGCATGGCAACGAGTTCGTGAACAACCTGGCGATCCAGGTCAAATGTCATCCGACCAAGCCTTGTGAGCCAACCAATCTCGCTGCGGCGGGAGAAACCACAGAGGAACGTCAGTCGAGTGCCCCCAGGGGGCAGAGTTCCCCGGATGTGCTGTTGCCCTCCGACAACACGGTGGCCGCTTACTGGATCACCAATCCGGACAATACCTACCGCAACAACGTGGCGGCGGGCTCCGATTCCAACGGCTTCTGGATGTCTCTGGCGGAGCACCCGAATGGCGCATTCCAGGACTCGGAAGCCAGCCTGGCCACCTGGCCGCGGCGCATGCCTTTCCGCGAGTTCAAGGGCAACGTGGCGCACTCCAGCTACGATGGCTTCATGTTCGACCGCAACATCGCTGTGGATAACACCTTTGGTGTCACTGGCAGCTCG
>JBIIWP010000112.1:0-10536 GCA_044338855.1 Pseudohongiellaceae bacterium
AGAGCGGTGAGCAGCTGCGTTTCGAGGCGCCTTACGACGAGGCCTTCAGCCGGGCACTGGAACTGCTGGCGGCTGCAAAGGGTTGAGGCCGGCCTGCCGCAGCAGGTCGCAGAGACTGATCAGGGGCAGGCCCAGCAGGCTGTGGAAATCCTTGCCCGCCATCTCCTCGAACAGGGCGATGCCGAGGCCTTCCGCCTTGAAACTGCCGGCGCAGTCGAAGGGCTGCTCCGCGTGCAGGTAAAACGTGATCTCTTCGTCAGTGAGCCGACGGAAGCGTACGCTGAAGACATCGTGGCTGCCCAGCACCGCGCCACTGCTGCTGTCGAGCAACACCAGCGCGGTGTGGAACTCCACGCTGCGGCCAGAGCAAAGCCGCAATTGTTCGCGGGCACGCTCAAACGAGCCGGGCTTGCCCAGAATACGGCCGTCCACCTGGCAGGCCTGGTCGGAGCCGATGAGCCATGCACTGGGCCATGCCGCTGCCAGTGCGCGCGCCTTGGCCAGCGCCAGGCGCTGCGTCAGTGCCGCCACCGCTTCGCCGGACTCCGGGGTTTCGTCGATGCCCGGCGTGGCAGTGGCAAACGGCAGCCCCAGACGCTGCAGCAGCGCCTTGCGGTAGGAGGAAGAGGAGGCGAGAACGAGTTGCATGATGTACCTTGGCGGCGGGCGTGCTTGGCATGTGCGGCCGCTGACACTAGCATATCCACCTCATGCCCATGAAGTTGCAAGGCAGGTAATCGATGAGTGTTTCCGTTCCCCTCCAGACTGGTTTGCAGTGCCTCACCCGCGGTGCCCGGCGTGCCGCTGCGCTGCTGCTGTGTTGCGCATTGGCTGCCTGTGGCAGTGCCTACCGCGCCCCGGTGGATGATGCTGCATCCGGACCACGCTTCCTCGACACGGGCCGCAGCCATCGCGTCAACGATGGCGAAACGTTGTATGTCGTGGCGTGGATGTATGACCTCGACCCGGTGGCTCTGGCGCGTGCCAATAACCTGCAGGAACCCTACAGCATCAGCTCCGGGCAAGCGCTGACCATCGACCTGCGCGGTGCCGGTATCGACAATGGCCGTGCTGCGCGCACGGCCGCCGCACCTGCAGCAACAAACACGGCGCCCACGGGTGTCCGGGTCAATGCAGTGCAGGGCGCCGGCGGCATCAGCCGCACACCGCTGGGCGGTGGCGGGCTGCAGCGGACGCCGTTGCCGTCCACAGCTCCGGCTCCCGAACCAACTCCTGCACCGGCAGTACCTGCTCCCGTCACGACAACGCCACCTGCACAGGCTCCGGCAACCACGCCCATTACACCCATGCCTGCGCCGCAGCCTGCCGTAGTGGCTACTGCACCGCCCGTCACGGCACCTGCGCCCACGCAAGCTCTCAGTACTGGTCCTGTGAGCTGGGCCTGGCCCGGCACCGGCCGCATCATCGGCCGCTTCGAGGAAGCCAGTGCGGACAGAAAGGGCATCGACCTGGATGGCAACAAAGGTGATCCCGTGAAGGCCGCCGCAGACGGCCAGATCGTGTATGCCGGCAGCGGCCTGCAGCGCTACGGCGACCTCATCATCATCAAGCACAACGACCAGTTCCTCAGCGCCTACGCCCACAACGACCGCATCCTCGTGCAGGAAGGCGCCTTCGTGAAGCAGGGCGATACGATTGCCGAACTCGGCTCCAGCGGCATCGATCGCAACATGCTGCATTTCGAGATCCGGGTGGAAGGTACGCCGGTGGATCCGCTGCAGTATTTGCCTGCCAAGTAGTTATTGCTGAACTGGCGTTCATCAAAAATCCGGGTTTTCTTTTTGTATTTTTTACGCCCTGTACTACACTCGCCAAAGGCTTGCAGCAGTTGCTGGAGTGCATAACCGGGAGTTGTCGGTCGAGGAGGAGGACGTTCCCGGCGTGTGTTACCTGACTTGCTGTTCAACGGAGTGTTGGCTTGGAAGGGACAAGACATGTCAGACAATCAGGAAAGCGCAGCAGCAGACTGTGCAGCAATCGAGAGCGTGGCAATGGATGGCATCGTAATGGATGGCATCGCAATGGACGGCATGGATGAGGAGACTCTTCCGCCCGTTGAATTCGACGAAGTCCAGGATGAACTTGGCGTCTATGGCTATGACGTTCGCTTCGCCGACGAGTCGACGCAGGATGAATTCGACACCTCCTTGCATGAAGCCGAAGGCGAAACCGGTCTGGTACTTCATCGCGCTGAGCGTAAAGGACTTTGTCGCCCAGCATCCGCTCTCGTCGCAAGCAGCGATTCAATTACCCTCTATCTGAACGATATCGGCAACACGGCACTTCTTTCCATGGAAGAGGAGCTGCAGCTTGCGCGGGAAACCAGCGAGGGAAACCACGCAAGCAAGAATCGCATGATCGAGGCCAACCTGCGGCTCGTGGTTGCCATCGCCAAGCGCTTTCAGGGGCGTGGGCTCAGTCTGATGGATCTGGTCGAGGAGGGAAATCTTGGTCTGATTCGTGCTGTGGAGAAATTCAACCACTTGCTGGGCTATCGTTTTTCCACGTATGCCAGCTGGTGGATCAAGCAGGCTATCGATCGTGCCCTGATGAATCAGGCCAGTACCATCCGTACGCCAATCCACGTGGTCAAGGAAATCTGGCAGTACCAGAAGCAATCGGCGCAGCTCACGGCTGCTCTGGGACGTGAACCGACGTTGGAGGAACTTGCCCTCCATCTCGGCAAGTCACCGCGTGCAATCCGCAAGCTGCTCAGTGGACGCATCACGATTTGCTCTGCTGACCATCCGCTGGTCGAGGATGCCGAGGTTTCCCTGCTGGATACTTTCACTGACTGTGAAGCGTCCCGGCCCGATGCGATTCTCGAGTCACAGGACCTGATGCTCAACATGGACCAGTGGCTGGCCCGGCTGTCGGAGAAGCATCGTGATGTATTGCAGCGGCGCTTTGGCCTCAACGGCCATCAAGGCGCCACGCTGGAAGAAGTTGGCAAGCAGGTTGGGCTGACACGTGAGCGTGTGCGGCAGCTTCAGATAGAAGCGCTGGAAAAGCTGCGGCGCATGATGGAGCGGGAAGGCTTGACGCTGGATTGCTTGCGGGAAGATGACTGAGATTTCGTAGCCGCCCCGGCGGTGTCGCCAGCAAGCTGCCAGCGACACCCACTGCGACACCAGCAGCGACACCAGAAGTGAAAGTTCAGCGTTCCAGATACTGCAGTTTGTTCGGTACGGTATTCCACTCTTCGGCATCGGCCGGAGCAGGTTTCATTTCAGCGATGTTGGGCCAGATGGCGGCGAGTTCGGCGTTCAGCTTGATGAACTGGATCTGGTCCTCAGGCACCTCGTCTTCCGCGAAGATCGCGTTGGCCGGGCACTCTGGTTCGCACAGCGCACAGTCGATGCACTCGTCCGGGTTGATCACCAGCATGTTGGGGCCTTCGTAGAAGCAGTCCACCGGGCATACTTCCACGCAGTCCGTGTGCTTGCAGCGGATGCAATTGTCGCCAACCACGAATGTCATTGCTGTTACTCCTTTTCCTTTATTGGCTTCACTGGTCCCGCTTGCCCCTTGGGCGAGTGCGGGCATCTCTTCAGCGTGTGCGGGTTCGCAAAGCGCGGCATTTTAGCAGCTTGATCCCGAATTGAAACCGCGCCCCTACACCGTCTTGCGTAATTCTTTGAGGCGGTAGAGCAGTTCCTGGGCCTGACGCGGGGTTAGCTGGTCCGGCTCGGCGGCGTCCAGCAGGTCGAGGGCAGGGTGGTTGGGCAGCGAGGCAAACAGGTCGTTCTGTACCTGTGCCTGCTGTGCGGCCAGTCCGCTCTTGAAGCCTTCGTCCTTTTCCAGTTGCTGCAGCTTGCGCCGCGCACTCTGGATCACGCCGCGCGGAATGCCGGCCAGTTGCGCCACCTGCAGGCCGTAGCTCTGATTGGCGGGGCCAGGCTTCACGGCGTGCAGGAACACAATGCTGTCGCCGTGTTCCGTGGCGTCCAGGTGCACGTTGCGCACGCCGGGGTAGTCGTCAGGCAGGGCGGTCAGCTCGAAGTAGTGCGTGGCGAACAAGGTCAATGCCTTCACGCTGGTGGCGATATGGATTGCCGAGGCCCAGGCCAGGGCCAGCCCGTCGAAGGTACTGGTGCCGCGGCCGATCTCGTCCATCAGCACCAGGCTGCGCGCGCTGGCGTTGTGCAGGATGTTGGCGGTCTCGGTCATTTCCACCATGAAGGTGGAGCGGCCCTGCGCCAGATCGTCGCTGGAGCCGATGCGCGTGAAGATGCGGTCCACCGGCCCGATGCGCGCCGCGCTGGCGGGCACAAAGCAACCCGTGTGCGCCAGCAGCACGATGATGGCGGCCTGACGCATGTAGGTGCTTTTGCCGCCCATGTTGGGGCCGGTGATGATGAGCATGCTGGTGGCAGTATCCAGCTCCAGATCGTTGGCGACAAAGCTGCTCTGGCTTACTTGCTCCACCACGGGATGACGACCGGCGGTGATGTGGATGCCGATCTCATCGACCAGCTGCGGGCGGCACAGATCCAGTGCGCGTGCCCGTTCGGCGAAGGTGGCCAGGACATCGAGTTCGGCCAGGGCCCAGGCGCTGCGCTGCAGGGCGTTGAGGTCTGCCGCGAGCGTTTCCAGCAGCGCCTCATACAACTGCTTCTCCCGTGCCAGCGCCTTGCTGTTGGCGCTCAGCACCCTGTCCTCGAACACCTTCAGCTCCGGCGTGATGTAGCGCTCGGCATTCTTCAGGGTCTGGCGGCGGATGTAGTCGGCCGGCACCGACTCGCTCTGTGCGCGGCTCAGTTCGATGTAGTAGCCATGCACGCGGTTGTAGCCGACTTTCAAGGTAGAAAGGCCGGTGCGTTGCTGCTCCTGCAGCTCCAGCCGCGTGAGGTAGTCGCCGGCGTTACTGCTGAGATTGCGCAGCTCGTCGAGCTCTGCGTCGTAGCCTTCTGCGATGACGCCACCTTCGCGGATCACCACGGGCGGATTCTCCATCAGGGCACGCAGCAACAGCACCGCCAGCTCCGGGAACTCCGCGATTTCGTCACACAGGTAGCGGATATGCGTACAGGTGTCATCGGCAAGCAGTTGCTGCACCCGTGGCAGCAGTTCGAGAGCATCGCGCAGACGGGCAAGATCACGCGGTCGCGCCGAGCGCAGGCCCACGCGCGACAGGATGCGCTCGATGTCGCCGATGGCTTTCAGCAGCGGCTGCACTTGTTCATGGCGGTAGTCCTGCATGAGGCTGTCGACCGCGTCCTGGCGCTGGCGGATCACGTCATGCTGGCGCACCGGGCGATGGAACCAGCGCCGCAGCAGGCGGCTGCCCATCGGCGAGGCACAATGATCGAATACCGACACCAGGGTATTGGTGCCGGTACCGCCCAGATTGAATTCGATCTCGAGATTGCGGCGGCTGATGGCGTCGAGGATGAGACTGTCCCCGGCATTTTCCACGCGCAGGCTGCGGCAGTGCGGCAGTTCGCCGTGCTGCGTGCTGCGCGCATAGTTCAGGACGCAACCGGCCGCCATCAGGGCGCGGTCCATGCCGGCGCAGCCGAAGCCGTCGAGGTTGTCGGTGCCGAACTGGCGCTGCAAAAGCCGCAGCGCGCTGTCGTGGTCGTATTCCCAGCCGGGGCGCTGGCGCAGGCCGCGCAGAGTTGCCACTGGCGGCGGCAGCGTCATGGTGTCGGGCACCAGCAATTCAGCCGGGTTCAGGCGTTGCAGTTCCGACACGAGTCCCGCCTCGCCTTGCGTCTCCAGCACGCTGAAGCGGCCGGAACTGACGTCCAGCGCGGCGATGCCGTAGTGGTCCTTGTCCTGCCAGACCGCCACCAGCAGCAGATCGCGGTATTCCTGCAGCAGGGCCTCGTCACTCAGTGTGCCGGGCGTGACCAGCCGCACCACCTTGCGTTCGACGGGCCCCTTGCTCGTCGCCGGGTCGCCGATCTGCTCGCAGATGGCCACGGACTCGCCGCAGTCGACGATCTTGGCCAGGTAGCGGTCGACGGCGTGGAAGGGAATGCCGCACATCGGGATCGGTGAGCCGCCGGACTTGCCGCGCGCAGTCAGCGTGATGCCCAGGATTGCGGAGGCCTTCACGGCGTCCTCGAAGAACAGCTCGTAGAAGTCACCCATGCGGTAGAACAGCAGCACGTCGGGGTACCTGGCCTTTTCGGTCAGGTATTGCTGCATCATGGGGGTGTGCTGGGCGAGCGAGGTGTTCACGGGCGGCTTCTTATGACTGGCATGGTCTGGAAAGTTGGGATACTAGCGCACGGGGGATGGGAGTCTCCAGTTCGTTGCTCTGGTGATTTCTCTAAATCAGTGCGGGTAGTTCAGCGCGGGCAGTCCCGGGGGGTCTTTGCACCCGGGATTCACGGCGTGTCCCGCCCTGGCCAAGGGCAAGCCTGTCCCGCTCAAAACCTGACAAAGCCGGAAGTCAATCGAATGAAAAAAATAATTCAAGGCCTCTGGTCCTGCAGGCCACAACGAGGACACACAATAAACACCAATTTCACCCCAAGGAATTTTTGAAGAACCCCCCCTTATCTGCTTTAATGAGGCCAGCTTCCGCCGCCGTCCTGCCACCCTTGGCGACCCCTTTTCCAAGGCACTTCGCAGACGCACTTCGCCGGAAACCACAAGCGCACACCACACAGCAACAGACACTCAGGGTTACGTCCATGGCAGCAGAGAAAGAAACCAATAAAGACAAGGCACTTGCGGCGGCACTGGCGCAGATCGAGCGTCAGTTCGGCAAGGGCTCGATGATGCGTCTGGGCGACAGCGAAAGCCACGCCATCCCGGCCATTTCCACTGGCTCGCTGGGCCTCGACATTGCCCTGGGCATTGGCGGCCTGCCCAAGGGCCGTATCGTGGAGATCTACGGCCCGGAATCGTCGGGCAAGACCACCCTGACCCTGCAGGTCATCGCCGAAGCCCAGAAGGCCGGCGGCACCTGCGCCTTCATCGACGCGGAACACGCACTGGACCCCATGTATGCCGAGAAGCTCGGCGTGGACGTCAGCAACCTGCTCGTCAGCCAGCCCGACACGGGTGAACAGGCCCTCGAGATCTGCGACATGATCGTGCGCTCCGGCGCCGTTGACGTCGTGGTCATCGACTCCGTGGCCGCACTGACGCCGCGCGCCGAGATTGAAGGCGACATGGGCGACAGCCACATGGGCCTGCAGGCGCGCCTGATGTCGCAGGCACTGCGCAAGATGACCGGCAACATCAAGAACTCCAATACGCTGGTAATCTTCATCAACCAGATCCGCATGAAGATCGGCGTGATGTTCGGCTCGCCCGAAACCACCACCGGTGGTAACGCGCTGAAGTTCTACGCCTCCGTGCGTCTTGATATCCGCAGGATCGGGGGCATCAAGGAGGGCGAGGAAGTCATCGGCAGCGAAACCCGCGTGAAGGTGGTGAAGAACAAGGTGGCACCGCCCTTCAAGCAGTGCGAGTTCGAGATCCATTACGGCACGGGTATCTCCCGCAACGCCGAGATCATCGACCTGGGCGTGGCCAACAACATGGTCGAGAAATCCGGCGCCTGGTATGCCTACAACGGCCAGAAGATTGGCCAGGGCAAGAAGAATGCCGTGGCCTACCTGGCCGAGAATCCGGCCGTAGCCAAGGAAATCGAAGGCAAGCTGCGCGCCATCCTGCTGGGCAAGCCCGTCAAGGGCGGCGCCGCTGGTGGTAGCGATTCGGTGAAAGAGTCCGAGCTTGCCGAATCGGAGTAAGCCGCAGAGTGCGCCGCTGCCCCGGGTGACAGGCCCGGGGCAGTCGCAGCGTCTGCACCACGCAGATTCCAGGCAGGTTTCCCGGCATGACTGACGCGCCACCCAAGCCTTCCGGCCCTTCCGTGCGTCTTGCGGCCATGAACCTGCTGGCGCGCCGCGAACATTCCTTCCATGAACTGCTCGACAAGCTCAGCCTTAGGTTCCCCGACCTCGATCCGGTCCGGGATCTGCGTCCCGCCCTCGAGCGTCTGCGTGACGAGGGGCTGCAATCCGATCAGCGTTTTGCCGGGGCCTGGGTGCGCTATCGCAGCAGCCGTGGCATCGGTCCCCTCAAGATCCGTGCGGAGTTGCAGCCGCGCCGCCTTGCCGCAGATATCGTGGATGAGGCGCTGCATCAGGATGGCATCGACTGGGAGGCCATCTGCGAGCAGGTTTTCCGGCGCAAATTCCGCCCCTCCCGCCGCGCCGATGCGCGCGAAAAGGCCCGCTGGCAGCGCTTCCTGCAACAGCGCGGCTTCGGTCATGCCGAGATCCGGCAAGTGTTGCGTCAGGCGGGGGTACAAAGTGCCGCCGGCGACGCCGATGAGGGCCATGACAGCGGTGATGAAGAGGAGTAGGGAGACCCTCCGGATCCCGGTTCCAGGCTGATTTTTGTTAATGAGTTTGCCCGCTTTATGGGCTACACTTGCCCCCGTTTTTACCTCTCGCCTGGACAGGAAACTCGCGCTCAATGCGATTGAAAAATATAAAATTAGCGGGCTTCAAATCCTTCGTAGACCCGACCACCGTCAACTTCCCCAGCAACCTCTGCGCCATCGTCGGCCCCAACGGTTGCGGCAAGTCCAACATCATCGATGCGGTGCGCTGGGTGATGGGTGAAAGCTCGGCCAAGAACCTGCGCGGTGAGTCCATGACGGACGTTATTTTCAACGGCTCGTCCAACCGCAAGCCGGTGGGCCAGGCTTCGGTCGAACTCGTCTTCGACAACTCCGAACGTCGCATCCAGGGTGAGTACGCCGCCTACACGGAAATCTCGGTCAGGCGTGTGGTCAACAGCGATGCGCAGTCCACCTATATGCTCAACGGCACCAAGTGCCGCCGGCGCGACATCACCGATCTCTTTCTTGGCACCGGCCTCGGGCCACGCTCCTATTCGATTATCGAACAGGGCATGGTGTCGCGCCTGATCGAATCCAAGCCGGAAGACCTGCGTATCTTCATCGAAGAAGCCGCCGGTATCTCGAAGTACAAGGAGCGCCGCAAGGAAACCGAGAGCCGCATCAGCCGCACGCGCGAGAATCTGGAGCGCCTCACCGACATCCGCGAAGAACTCGATCGCCAGTTGCAGCACCTGCAGCGCCAGGCCAAGTCCGCCGAAAAATACCGCGAGTACAAGCAGGAAGAGCGTGACCTCAGCGCACGCCTGCAAGCCCTGCGCTGGCAGCGCCTGAATATTGAAGTCAGCGGTTCGCAAAGCGAGATCGGCGAACTGGAGATCAGTCTCGAAGCCAGCCTGGCGCAGTACCGGGCCGTGGAAGCCGAGATCGAGGAGCGCCGCGAGTCCGGCAGCGACGCCCACGAGGAGTACCAGAGCGTGCAGGCCCGTTTCTACACCCTGGGCAGCGAGATCAGCCGCATAGAACAAAGCATGGACTACCAGCGCCAGCGCAAACTGCAGTTCGAGGAAGACCTGCGCAACACGCAGGATTCGCTGGGCTCTGCGCAGGTGGAACTGACCGCTGACCTCGACAAGATCACGGCGCTCGACGAAGAAGTGAACATGCTGGAGCCGCAGCTCGAGAACGTGCAACAGCAGGAAGAGCTTGCCTCCGCCGCGCTGGAAGAAGCCGAGCAGGCCATGCACCAGTGGCAGGCCCGCTGGGAACAGTTCAACGGTGAATCCGCCAACGCCGTGCGCAAGGCCGAAGTCGAGCAGCAACGCATCAACCACCTCGAGAACATCGTGGAGCGTGGCATGCAGCGCAAGAACGGCCTCAGCCGCGAACTCGAAGGCCTTGCCACCGATCCCGAAGCCGAGCATCTGGCAACCCTCGAAGGCAACCTCGGAGAACTCAGCAGCCGCCAGGCAGAGCTGGAGCGCGACAGCGCCGGCCTCAATGCCGGGATCGAGAATGCCCGTACGCAACTCAAGCAGTGCAACGAACAATTGGGCCAGGAGCGTAACCGCCTGCAAACCCTGCTGGGGCGTCAGGCCTCGCTGGAAGCACTGCAGCAACAGGCGCTCGGCAGCAAGCAGAAGGAACGCCAGCAGTGGCTGGAAACCAACCGCCTCAACGCACGTCCGCGCCTCGTGGATACCCTGAAGGCCGACAGTGGCTGGGAACAGGCACTCGAAACCGTCCTCGGCGAACACCTGCAGGCCGTGTGCGTGGACGATCTGGCGCAGCTCGCCGATGCCTTGTCCGGCTTCAGCGCCGGCACCCTGACGCTGCACGACGGCAAGCGTGGTCCTGCTGCCAATGGGTCCGCCAACAGTGCGTTGGCTGGAAGGGAATTACTCGGCAAGGTGCGTTCTGACCTGCCACTGGACAGTCAGCTGGCCGGCATCTATGTGGCGGAAAGCCTGGCCGAAGGTCTGGCCCTGCGCCAGCATCTCGCCGCCGGCGAATCCCTCATCACGCGCGAAGGCGCCTGGCTCGGTGCCGACTGGCTGCGCCTGTCGCGCGGCTTTGACGAAAAGGCCGGCATGATCCAGCGCCAGGACGAGCTCACGCGCCTCGGCACCGACATCGAAGCGGTGGAACAGCGCGAGCAGGACATCGTTGAACAGGCGGACACC
>JBIIWP010000180.1:0-2993 GCA_044338855.1 Pseudohongiellaceae bacterium
TGGAAACGGGCAGGGCGGCTTTTCCGACATGCTCTCGGTGCTTAACGAAGGCGGCATGAGTCCATTTCCGGTCCGTCCCGACTGGGAGCGAGGTGTAATCCGCTTCAGTATCATCGTGATCGGCGTTGGTCTGTCGCTGATCTATCCTTATCTTGGTCCTGCCTTGCTTGGCATTTCCAGCATCACGTTTCTGGTAGGGTTGACCTTGCTCAACTTCCAGTTGTGGAATCGGTACAACCTGGATTTTTCGCTCGTCATCCTGTGGCTGCTACTGATCCTGATCACAACCGTGAACATGACCTACGGCTTCCTCAAGGAAAGCCTTAGTCGGCGTGCAATAAAGGGCATGTTCGACCAGTACGTGCCGCCAGCCCACATCGATGCGATGCTCAGCAATCCAGACAAATACAATTTCGAGGGTGAGAGCAAGGAGCTGAGCGTGTTGTTTTCGGACATCCGCGGCTTTACGTCGATTTCCGAGAAGCTGAGTGCGGTACAGCTCAAGTCCATGCTCAATGATTTTTTCACGCCGATCACCGGCATCATCTTCGATCAGCAAGGTACGATCGACAAGTACGTCGGCGACATGGTCATGGCATTCTGGGGTGCACCGCTTGATGATCCTGATCATCGCGCGCATGCCGTTACCGCCGCATTGTTGATGCAAAAAAAGGTTGAAGAACTGAAGCCCGTATTCCACGAGCGGGGACTGCCGGAAGTGAATGTCGGTATCGGTATCAATACGGGGATGATGAGCGTGGGAGACATGGGATCCACTTATCGCCGCAGCTACACCGTACTTGGCGACGCGGTGAATCTTGGATCGCGCCTTGAAAGCATCACCAAGATCTATGGTGTGAAAATTCTGATCGGCGAGCAGACCTATGATGTTCTCAAAGGTTTCCTGTGCCGCCAGGTAGACAAGGTGCAGGTGAAAGGCAAGGAAGAACCGATACGTATCTACCAGCCGCTGTGTCATGACGCAGAGACAACCCCGGAGTTGCGTGCGCTGGTAGACGACTATCACCGGGCTTACGGGCTTTACCAACAACAGCAGTGGGATGCTGCCGAGTCCTTGTTCAGGGAGTTGCAGCAGCGGGATCCGGGTACAGCGCTTTACGCCCTCTATCTGGAACGCATCGCGACGCTGCGCCTTGCCGGGCTGCCTGTCGATTGGGACGGTACCTACCGACATACCTCCAAATAGTGGCGCCTGAAGTGCAACTGGAGTGCGACTGAAAGT
Organism: Pseudohongiellaceae bacterium; assembly: GCA_044338855.1. Taxonomy (GTDB): domain Bacteria; phylum Pseudomonadota; class Gammaproteobacteria; order Pseudomonadales; family Pseudohongiellaceae; genus CAILUG01. The sequence continues at coordinate 1,244 of JBIIWP010000180.1, forward strand.
TGCTGCAGCAGCCACCCAAAAAGCTGCAAACAAACAATTGACAGGCCTCGTCTTCTCAGTAAAATGCGCAACCTCAACGCTTCGGGTGTATAGCTCAGTTGGTAGAGCGTCGCCCTTACAAGGCGAATGTCGGGGGTTCAAGTCCCTCTGCACCCACCAAGCGTTGTGAATAGATGGCCCGGTAGTTCAGTTGGTTAGAATGCCGCCCTGTCACGGCGGAGGTCACGGGTTCGAGTCCCGTCCGGGTCGCCATCTTCTTCTCTGGCAAGCGACGCCAGTGCAAATTCCACACGAGTTCTCCAGCGCCTTCTTGTCTGGCGCCCATCCCCCCAAAAGCCAGTACCCGGAATTTCCGGAGCTGTTGCCGTTACCCGTGCAGCACCTGCATGTGCCGTGGCTGGATCTTGGTCTGGTACGAATATCCGTGCTGCGCGCCGACCTCTGCGATCCCCTCCTGTCGGGCAACAAATACTTCAAGCTGCGTCATAACCTGGCTGCCGCACGCCTGGCAGGTCACGACACACTGTTGAGTTTTGGCGGCGCCTGGTCCAATCATCTGCATGCCCTTGCAGCTGCAGGTCAGCGCTTCGGTTTCAAAACCATTGGAGTTGTGCGGGGGGAGCCCGGTCAGGAGCTGAATGCCTGCCTGCAGGATGCGCAGGATTTCGGGATGCACCTGCATTTCGTCACGCGCAGCAGCTACCGTGAACGGCATGCACCAGATTGGCACGCGCAATTGCAGGAGCTGTTCGGACCCTGCTTCATCATTCCTGAAGGTGGGGCCAACGGTCATGGTGTCCGTGGCTGTCAGGATTTGCTGTCGCCGGCACTCGCCGCACAGTACAGCCATGTCCTGCTGGCGTGTGGTACCGGCACTACCATACTGGGGCTCATCAGCAGCATCGCGATACCGGTGCTTGGTGTTCAGGTAGTGAAGGGGAGCAGGTACCTTGAGCAGGAAATAAGGGCAGGGCTCGTTCGTTACGGTTTGCAGGCCCTGGCGCCGTGGCAGATCCTGGACCAGTTTCATCGCGGTGGCTATGCCAGGACTGACGCGGTTCTGATGCAAAGTCTCGATCGCCTGGAGGCGGATACGGGTCTGCCGTTGGAGCCGGTCTATACCGGCAAGGTCTTCATGGCCCTGCAGGCCCTGATTGCAGCCGGCCAGTTTGCTGCAGGCTCCCGTATCCTGGTCGTGCATGGTGGTGGCCTGCAGGGCCGACGCGGCTTCAAATAGCTGGGAATTCAACAGGATAAAGCAGGTGCCATGCTATACTGCGGCCTGGTTTTTTCCACATGGATCCTAGGCGGATGCAGCAGTTTCCCACCATTGGCATCATCAGTCGGCGTGGCAACCGGGACATCATTGATTCCCTGCAGGTGCTTACTGCGTTCCTGCAAAGACGTGCGCATACCGGCATCGTGGTGGACGAAGCGGTATCAGACCTGATCGGCAAGCACGACTTCGAAGTCTGCGCGCGTGATCGCATGGGCAGCCGCTGTCAGCTTGTCATAGTCATCGGGGGTGATGGCAGCATGCTGAAGGTGGCAAGCACGCTGGCGGAGCAGGGTGTTCCCGTGGTCGGCATCAACCGTGGCCGCCTCGGGTTTCTCACCGATATCGTGCCGGAGGAGATCGAGAAAAGCCTTGAAGAAATTCTGTCGGGCAAATTCAAACTCGAAAGCCGCTTCCTGCTGGATGTCAGCATCACCGGTGAGAATGGCCTGGGCAAACTCGGTTCCGCCATGA
>JBIIWP010000181.1:0-2967 GCA_044338855.1 Pseudohongiellaceae bacterium
ACTGACAGCCACTTACCGCTACCAACAGCAGGAGGGCAGGAATGAAGCATCTGTTACACCTCGTCGCCCTCGGCTGCTCACTCGGCTGTTGTCTGCAGAGCTCGTTGCTGCAGGCCCAGAGCGCTGCAGAGCTGCGCTATCTTGTGTTCGATCCGGTTCCCATCGCGGCTACCCAGGCTGAAGACGGTTCGCTGCAGGTCGACGAACTGGCCAGCTTGTCGCGCGAGGCGCCGGTCCTGCTGCAGCAGTGGCTTCGTACCAATCGCCCGGTCATGCCGGAGCCCCTTGAAAGCCTGGAAGACAGCATCAAGCGCAACGAGCAATTGCTGCAGGAGATCGAACTCAACGATGGCCCATTCTCCGCGCAGCTGCCGCAGCAGCTGCTGTCGTTGGGCGCAGCGCTCCAGGCCAGTGGGGACTTCGAGAAGGCGCAGGACCACTTCGAGCAGGCCATGCACGTCACACGCGTCAACCACGGCTTGTTCAGTGAAGCGCAAATCCCCTTCGTGAAGTACAGCATCGACAACCAGCTGCGCCGGGGCAATCTGCTGGCCGCTGATGAAAAGCAACGCTACCTGTTCTACCTGAACCAGAAAAACCATGGCGGCAACAGCGCGGCACTGCTGCCCGCGCTGCAGGATTTTGCCGAGTGGAACATCTTCGCGTTCAGCGCACCGGTCTCCGCACCGGCGTTTTCACTCACCAATGACAGCGAGGCAGAAAAGGCTTCCCCCGTGGATGAAGCAATGTTTCGCGTCGAGCGTCTCATCAACGCCCAGCATATCTACTGGTCCATTGCACAGATCCTGGTTGCCAATTTCGGGATGACTGATCCACGCCTGCTCGACACGGAAAAGCACATCGCACTGACCAACTATTTTTTTGCCACCACCGTCGCCACCGACGCCGAAACGATGAACCTCAGTACTGCCAATGTTCCTGCGGCCGCTCCCACCACAGGCCTTGGCTCGGCGCAGATGCTCGGCAACATGGGATATCGCCAGGGCCGCGATGCGCTGGAACGCCGGCGCAATTACATGTATGAGATGGACAGCATGAGCGCTGAAGAGCGGCTGCGCGCCAGTCTCGACGTCAACGACTGGATGCTCTACTTCAGCCGTCAACGCATGAAAGCCATCGAGATGTATTCCAGCGATCACGCGCAGTTTGCGGAGACCATGTCACCCGCCGCACTCGAAGCCATATTGAATCCGCCCGTGCCGGAGCAACTGCCATCCTTCATCAATCCAGCCTGGTCCCGTGCCTCGCTGGGACTGCCGAACGACCAGGCGCTGCAGTACAAAGGACATATCGACGTTGAATTCAGCCTCAGCCGTTTCGGCAGGGCCACTGCGGTAAGCGTGCTGGGCCGCAGCAGTCCGGAGGCCAAACTGGTGGAGCAGCGGCTGCTGCGTTCGCTGCGGCGCGCGCAGTTCCGCCCGCGCCTTGAAAATGGACAGCCCAAACTCGATGACACGGTACAGGTACGCTACTACTACACCTGGTAAAGTCCTTCAGCCCGCCTGAGTACTGTGAAGCGGCCGTAACTTCATAACAGGATGGAATACAAAGGGGGGGGGTGGGGCGTGTCATTGTGGTCTCCGGAATTCACAACATCTGCCAGGATTGCGGCATGCACGGATGTTGCAGGAATTGGGCAGACCACTGAATGCGTCATTTGCCGGGGTCAAATCAAGGGTAAAAAAAAGGCCAGCATGAGCTGGCCTTTGTTGGTGTTGCGGTTACTGCATCAGACCAGCTTGTAGCCCGATTCGAACAGCGGCAGCTTGCGGATGCGCTCACCAGACGCCGCGTACATGGCGTTGGTGATTGCAGCCAGTACCGGCGGCATGGAGGGTTCGCCGGCGCCAGAGGGCGAGAACTCGGCAGGTTGCAGGAACTTCGTTTCCAGTGCCGGTGCCTGCGCCATGCGCAGCAAGGGATACTGGTGGAAGTTCTGCTGCTCGATCACGCCATTGGTGAACGTGATCTTGGAGTTGAACACCTGGCTCAAGCCGTCGAGCATGCCACCTTCCATCTGGTTCTCTGCTGCAGCCAGGTTATGGATGAAGCCGAAGTCGGCAGCGGCGTAGATCTTGTGCACCTTCACTTCCTTGTTGGCACGCACTTCCACGTCGGCAACCATCGCCACGTAGCCGGAGTGACAGAAGTAGAAGGACAGGCCCTTGCCACGACCCTGCGGCATCTGCTCGCTGAGGTTGGACATTTCAGCTACAGCGCGGATCACGTTGGCAGCACGACCGCGGTGCATGCCCTGCGGATTCTCGGCCGGACCTTCGTCACCGAGGGTATCCAGCAGGAACTGCACGTGGTCCTTGCCCGAAGCAACAGCAAGTTCATGCATGAAGCTCTGGAAAGGATGTGCCAGTGCGTTGGAACCGGGAGCGCGCATCGGACCAGTGGGGATGCCATTCTGGAACATGGTCTGCGAAATCTTCAGGTTGGGCACGAGGTCCATGGGGAAGATGTTGGCGCCCATGTCGGCGCTGGTCATCGTACCCTGGCCGTTGCCGGTCACGGTGAAGAAATGGTTCTGGAACGCAATGAGCTTGCCGTCTGCGTCAAGGCCAGCCTTGAAGGAGTGGAAACCACCGGGGCGGAAGAAGTCATAGCTCATGTCGTCTTCGCGGGTCCACTGCAGTTTGACCGGACGGCCTTCCATGCGGCGTGCGATGGCAGCAGTTTCAAACACGAAATCGTTGGCCAGCTTGCGGCCGAAGCCACCGCCGATACGGGTCATGTGCAGTGTCGAGTTGACGGGCTCAACGCCTGCAACAACAGCACTACCCGCTTCACCACCCTGCGGGATCTGCGCGGGAGCCCACACTTCGATCTTGCCGTCTTTGAACAGAGCGGTGGTGACCTGTGGTTCCAGTTGCGCGTGGCTGACGTAGGGATATTCATAGAACGCACTGATCATCTTGGCGGCACCGGCGAGAGCAGCAG
>JBIIWP010000038.1:0-26316 GCA_044338855.1 Pseudohongiellaceae bacterium
GATCCCTCAGTAGCAGCCTGAAGTCTTTTTCGTCGATTGCACCAGTTACATCAACCAGGCAAGGCTCGACATCAAGGCGAACCAGCTGACCATTTTCGAGAGAGTAGAAAGGCCTGTATTCAAAGACAAAACTACCAGTCTCGATAGCCTCGCAGAACAGGTCCATCGAGTACTGGGAAAAGGTAAAGAGCGAACTGCATTGGACAGATCTCTCAGTTTCAGCGAGAAGATCCAGCGGGTTGACGGGCTTTTTGATGATGGCCGTGACATTCAGATTGAGGGAGGCGACAGAACTCAGCAAGGTCTGCGCTTCCGAGGCCGGCATGGCCATCAGCAGGATGATATCTGCAGAAAGGCTTCTGGAATCCAGTTCTTTGAAAACGCTGCTCCAATCAACACCACATGGCTCAACATGGATAATCAGCGTATCCGCCGAATTCAACTTTTCCCAATCCGGTTCGCTACCGTAGCTTACAAGCTCAGCTTTGTAACCCGCGCTGGCCAGGACGATGGAGCAATCATCTGACCGTTCACAACTCTCCGCGAAACTTGCATCAAGTATGCAGACACGCAAAGGAACATGCTTGTTTGCTGCGTATTCATTCATGGTGATATGTACTCCCCCTTCTCGTACAGACCTGTATGCACTTTACGTTTCAGGGTGCTTGCGAACTGTGGCTGGCGTTCACACAGCCAAGGGCTGTCAAGAATGGGCATGGTGTAGAAGAATGCCGCCCGAAAAGCGCACTCCCGGAGGAAAGAAGGGTTTCCAAAAGCCTGCAATAATTTTTGGTGGGATCATGGTCGCCAGCTGCCATGGCCAACACAAGTCACATTTTGTAACTCTGCGACTCCGGAAGTGCCGAGGACTTGGTATCAATGGCAGGCAGGTTTCGAGTTCATCTCAAAGCAGAATTACCGCTGATGCAGCAGCGATAACTGAAGCGGACGACAGATCCGGGAAGTGGCGCTACCTGGCAAATCCCCGGCCCGGCCAATGGGAACATGCCATCAATGGAATCGAGGCAGCAGCGGTATGCTCAGCCCTTTCGGGACACCGTCAACAAGCCGACTTCCACCTTGACGATTTCCACCTCGGCGCCGGCCGGGATCAGCACGTCGCTGCATACCTTCCAATCAACCCCGGACAAGCGATAGGTACCGTAGCGCTGCTTCGATACGTCCTGCTCCAGACGGAATGCGTGACCGATGAAGTCGCCCTTGACGCTATGGGAATCGGTGCTGTCCTGCATTTTCTTGAGGGGCTTCCACAAGGCCACGGCGAACAGCAGGCTGAAGGCCGCGATGCTGCCGAAGGCCGCCGCCAGCGTGTCGGGCAACAATCCCAGCATGATGATGCCGCCGGTTGCGATGCAGGCAAGGCCAACGAAAAACAGGATGAAGACGGAAAAGCCGAGCAAGCCGACTTCGATCACCAGCAGCACGATGCCGAGGAAGACCAGCAGCGTCGAGAAGTTACTTGCCAGCCATTCCATTGCCATCCCCCCCCTTGTTGAGCTTGTTGATGATGGTCATGGCCTGCGCCACGATGCTGGCGGCTTCAGTACCGCTGTCGGGCAGCAGTACCACTGTGCTCTCCCGTGCAATGGCCTCCTTGGCAGCGATGGCCTTGGTGGCGAGATCCAGCTGCACGGCCTTCTGTCCGGACTCGGTATTGGCCGTCTCACCGATCATGCGCAGCGCCTCAGCCTGCGCGTGGGCCACGGCCAGGATCGCTTGTGCTTCACCTTCCGCTTTCAGCACCTGCTGGGCCTTGTCGCCTTCGGCGGCGAGCACCACGGAAGCCTTCTGGCCTTCAGCGCGGTTGATTGCCGCCTGGCGGTCACCTTCCGATTCGAGGATCTGCGCGCGCTTGACGCGCTCGGCCTTCATCTGCGCTTCCATCGCGTCCATGATGGAGGCCGGTGGCACGATGTCGCGGATCTCATAGCGCAGCACCTGGATGCCCCAGGGCGCGGAAGCCTCGTTGATGGAGCGCACGATGTTGGCATTGAGCTGGTCGCGTTCCTCGAAGGTCTTGTCGAGTTCCATCTTGCCCAACTCGGAGCGCATGGTGGTCTGGGCCAGCTGTGTCACTGCGAAGATATAGCTGTCGACGCCATAGGTGGCCTTGTAGGGATCCAGCACCCGGAAGTACAGCACGCCGTCCACCGTGAGGCTGATGTTGTCCCTAGTGATGCCGCCCTGGCTGGGGATATCCACGGCTTGCTCCTTCAGGGAGCGGTTGGCGGCAATGCGGTCAATGAAAGGGACAATGAAGTTGAGGCCGGCTTCCTTGGTGCTTTGGTACTTGCCGAAGCGCTCTACCACGTAGGCGTGATTGTGTGGAACGAATTTGATCCCCGATTTCAGGATGACAACGACCAGAATCAGCAGCACACCGGGGATGCTGAAGATGCTTTCCAGTATGACGTCCATGATCCTGCCCCTCTAAGCTATTGATGGATTTTGCCTCGCGTGGCTCCATCATAACGATGGCGTGGGTCCTTTGGTATACTCCGGGCACTTTCGAGCCACCCGGACCCCAGTGCCGCATGAATCCAGTCAAACCTGCTTTCCATAACATCCTGGTATTTTGTCTCGCCTTCGTCAGCGGCTTCATCATCATGTCCGTGGAGTTGATGGGTGGTCGTATCCTGGCGCCGTATTTCGGCAGCAGCATCTATGTATGGGGCAGTGTCATCACCGTATTCATGCTGTCACTGTCGATCGGCTATCTCGTTGGCGGACGCCTGTCGCTGCAGCATCCCACGCTGCAGCGCTATGGCGGCTTTTTCATGGTGGCTGCCGTCTTGCTGCTGCCGCTGGTCCTGTACGGCAACGAGCTGATGGAAGCCGTGTTCCTGCGCGTGGAAGACCCGCGCTACGGTTCGCTGCTGACCTCGATGCTGCTGTTTTTCCTGCCTACCGCGGTACTCGGCATGATCGCGCCCTACTCGGTGCGTCTGCTGGTCAGCGACAGCCACAGCAGTGGTCACGTAGCCGGCAAGCTCTACTTCGTTTCCACCCTGGGCAGCGCCCTGGGCACGCTGGGCACATCGTTTTACTTCGTGCTCTGGTGGGAAGTGGACCAGATCCTCATTACGATGGGCCTGATCCTGGCTTTGGCCGGCCTGCTCGCCGTCACCACCGGTCTGCGCGAAGCGCGTATCAAGTGAAACCTTGTGGAAACTCCCCCATGACGCTGAAGACAACCCTTGCATCCGTGTTGCTGACCCTGGGCAGTCTTGCCCTGTCCTTTGCTGCCGAGGCCCAGAATGGCGTGCGCCACATCCATCAGGAGCGCTCGCTGTACCGCAATATCGTGGTCACGGAAGATACCACGCGCCGCTGCATGCGTTTCACGCTGACCAACAACGGCGGCCAGAACCAGAGCTGCCGCCTGCTCGACAACCACGACACGCTGGTGTTCCCCTACGCCAAGATGGTGCTAAGCAGCCTCATGGTGCAGGACAACCCGCAGCGTATCCTCATCATTGGCCTGGGCGGCGGCACCCTGGTACACGCCTACAGCACGCTGTTCCCGCAGGCTGAACAGATCATCGTGGAGATTGACGAGGCCGTGGTGAAAGTGGCGGAAGAATATTTCGATTTCAAACAGGACGAGCGTATCAAGGTGGAAACCGTGGACGGTCGCGTCTACGTGAAGCGTGCCGGCCTGCGTGGTGAGAAGTTCGACCTCATCATCCTCGATGCCTTCAATGGCGAATACATTCCGGAACACCTGATGTCGCAGGAATTCCTGCAGGAAGTGAAGGCACTGCTGCCCGAGCACGGTCTCGTGGTAGCCAACACCTTTTCCACCAGCAAGCTCTACGATGCTGAATCCGCCACCTATGCTTCCGTGTTCGGCCAGTTCTTCAACATCCGCCAGTTCGGTACGGGCAACCGCGTAATCATCACGGGTCTGCAGCCGCTGCCCGATACTGCGACCCTGAAGCAGCGTGCCGAAGCCTTGCTGCCGCGCCTCACGCGTTTCGATATGGATGTGCGTGAGTACCCGGCGCTGATGGAGACGGGCCGCGACTGGAACATCAACGCGCGTCTGCTCACCGACCAGTATTCCCCGGCCAATCTTCTTAACAACTGATTCCGGACCCCTGCCATGAGCGCCGCCTTTTCCGAAGCTGCCGCCCTGGATGCGGCAGGCCTGCATGAAGCAGCGCTGCGCTGCCTGATCCAGGCGGCGCAACAGGGTGATAACCAGGCCTTTACCGTACTGGGCAAACGCTACTTGCTGGGGGATCGCGCCACCCTGGCACCGCCCAGCGGGGTGCAGTTGCTGCAGAAGGCGGTGGCCGGTGGCCAGGGGGAAGCGGCGCACCTGCTTGCCGTACTGCATGCGCTGGGCGTGCATGTGGCACAGGACTGGAATCAGTGCTTCAACCTGCTGGTATTTGCCGCTGTACAGGGCTGGTCAGACGCACAGGATCAACTGAAGCTGCTAAGCACCAATCGCAAGCTGGCGCAGCAGGGCGGCAGTGGCCAGGCCTACTGGCTCGAGCTCGCGCGCAATATCGATCTGCAGCATTGGCACACGCCAGTGCCCCCGCAGCTGCTCAGCGAGAGTCCCCGCATCGGCAGGATTCCCGCGCTGCTGGACAAGGACAGCTGCAGCTGGCTCATGGGCAAGGCGCACGACAAACTCAGTCCGGCACTGGTATACGATTCGGTGCAGCAGAAAGAGATCCGCCACCCCACGCGCAGCAACAGCTCGGCGATCCTGGGATTGGCTGACACCAACGTGCTGCTGACGCTCTTGCAGATCCGCATTGCGGCCAGCATGCAGGTGCCGCTGCGCCAGTTGGAAGCAGCTACGGTGCTGCACTACAAGGGCAGTGAGCAGATCCGCAACCATTTCGACTTCATCGACCCCGGCTCACCCAATTACGCCGAGCAGATCCGTCTGCGTGGTGACCGCATCATCACCTTCCTGGTGTACCTGAACGACAGTTATGCCGAAGGCGAAACGGAGTTTCCGGAGGTGGGAGTCAAGCACAAGGGTACGCGCGGTGAAGGGCTCTACTTCGTGAACGTCACTGGGGAAGGCCAGCCCGACCTGCGCACTGTGCATGCCGGGCGCCCGCCCAGCGCAGGCGAGAAATGGGTGATCACGCAGTTCATCCGCAACAAGGCAACGTTCTAGCGCCGCCTTGTTGCGCCGACATCAGTCGACGCGTTCCACCTGAATGTATCCCGAAATGCGCTCCGAGGTCAGGCGGTAGCTGGAGCCCCAGCGCGTGGGGCGGATGGTGATCGTATCACCCACAACTATCGGATAGCGCTTGGACAGCATCTGGCGCCAGACCTGGCCGCTCTCCAGGGTAACTTCTACCAGGCTCTGGTTGATCGTCCTCAGGGAAGCAATGGTATCGACCAGTTCCTGCATACCCTCTTCATTGGTTTCCACGCGGGCCCCACCAGTGCGACCGAAGGAATCAACCGCATTACCGGCGGCGGCAGGAGCTGCCGGCGCCGCCTCTGCAACTTGTGCTTCCGGTTCTTCCTGCTCATCGTCATCGCCACCGAAAGGCAGCAGGCGACGCAGCAGACCAGGTTTCTCCTCATCTTCACTCTGGCGCACCACGGCCGTGGCGGGAGCAGTACCGGCTGCGGCAGGCGCACCGGTGAGGTCACCCTCGCTCAGCGAGGGACGGCGCACAACCGGCAGGTTGGCAACCGGACGTGCCGGCGTAATGGAGGTTGCAGCGGGGGCCTGCGGGGCGGCAGCAGCCGGGGCTCCACTGCCAGCAGCAGTCGCTTCCAGTGACTCATAGCAGGCATAGCGGGCCAGCTCCCCCTCGATGGCGCGGCAATCGCTGATGCTGCGCGGCTGCTGTGCCTGGACACTGCCGGCGCCAAGCGCAACGAGCCCCGAGAGCGCAAGCAACAGGGAGGTAGCAGGGGCACGAAAAGCGGAGCTCTTGATGGATACTTTCATGGAACATTTCACCGAAAATTGACCGACACGGCTGTAATCGGGGAGCAACTTTGCCAGTTAACGACAGCAGAGTAAACCGCGTTAAGCGGACCAAGGGCGGGTACGGGGCCAACCACCAAGGCGCGCCCCGGCGCTGCGGAATCGGCAGCAAAAAAGAAGTTTGCACTGCGTCTTGGAGACCTGCGGGCTTTGGTCGTAGACTACGGCCGCCTTCACCCACAACAATTACATATACGGGGGATCACATGAGACTCAAGCAAAAAGGCATTCTTGCATCAACCATAGCCACCATCGCCACCCTGGGCTGCAGCGCCCTGCTCAGCGCCGCAGCCCTTGCCCAGGACCCGGTATTCGTCGCACCCCAGCCCACCCAACAGGACGGCCGCTTCATGCCCGGTTTCGGCAGCGAAGGTCTTATCCGCGTGCGCTACACAGTCAAGGCCGATGGCAGCACCGATGACGTCGAGGTTCTCGGCGGCCTTACCAACCAGTTCTACGACCAGATGGTGAGCCAGAGCGTTGCCAACTGGACCTTCACCCCCGGCAGCATCAATGGTGAAGCAGCGGACTTTCTGAACCAGGAACTGGTACTGGCCCTGCGCATCGACCCGAACGCGCCACCGCCGGCCATGGGCCGGGGTGGCCGTGGCGGCCCGCCGCCCCCTCCTGCCGAAGGAGCAGCAGGCGCTCCCGTCTTTGTTGACCCGGCGCAGCGCCCCCCGATTCCGCTGGGCCTGTCTCCGGACGTAAAGGAAGACTTCGACAAGATAACCGCGCTGGTGGCGGCTCAGGACTTCGAAGCAGCACTCAAGGAAACCGACAAGGCCCTGCGCCGCGACCTGCGCACCGTCCTGGACTACACCTTGATGCACGAAATGAAGTCCAGCGTCCTGATGGCCATGAATCAGCCACTGCCGGCATTGGACTCCAGCATGCGAGCCACCATCAGCAGCATCAACGCGCGCGGCGAGCAGGAATTCTTTCTCACTGACGAAGCCTTGAAGGCGGCACTGTACAAGAAGTTCCTGCTGGCCATGCTGGTAAGCCAGAACAAGCTGGCCTGGGAAACCTACGAACTGCTGCAGAGCCGCGCCCCTATGCCGGCGGACGACAAGATCCACGAACAGGCTCAAGCCGTGAAGGCCAGGCTCGATTCACCGGAGCCGCTGGGATTGCAGGCACAGATCACTGAGGATGCGTGGAGCTACAGCCCGGCACGCCGCATCTTTACGGTGACCAACGTGGAGGGGAAGCTGAAGCAGATCAACGCCCGTTGCCAGCGTCGCAATCTGGAACTGGAGTACCAGGAAGGCGTGGACTGGACCCTCCCGGCCTCGCTGGGTGACTGCGTGCTGGACTTCGAAGGCAGCGACGACACCAAATTCGCCGTCTACGAATTCGCCGAATAACCCCGCCCCTACCAGATTTTGACGCGCTCCTCGGGGGGCAGGTACAGTGCTGTACCGGCTTGCACGTCGAAGGCTTCATACCAGGCATCGAAGTTGCGTACGATTGCATTCGTACGCGCTTCGCTGTGTGAGTGCGGATCGGTGGTGAGGCGCACTTCCAGGTTTTCGTCGCGGTAAAGACGGCGCCACACCTGCGCCCAGCCGATGAAAAAGCGCTGATCGCCGGTGTAGCCATCGATCACTGGCGCTTCTGCGCCGTTCAGTGACCGGCGGTAGGCCTTGTAGGCGACGGCGAGGCCACTGAGGTCGCCGATGTTCTCACCCAACGTAAACTCCCCGTTCAGGAACTTGCCCGGCAGTACTTCAATGGCAGCGTACTGCGCTACGAGTTTCTGCGCGCGTTCGGAGAATGCGGCTGCATCCGCCTCGGTCCACCAGTCGTTGAGATTGCCGTTGCCGTCGTACTTGCGGCCCTGGTCGTCAAAGCCGTGGCTGAACTCGTGGCCGATCACGGCACCGATGCCGCCGTAGTTCACCGCATCATCCGCCTCTACGTTAAAGAACGGCGGCTGCAGGATGGCGGCGGGGAATACGATCTCGTTCATCGGCGGGTTGTAGTAGGCGTTCACCGTGTGCGGCGTCATGAACCATTCGCTGCGGTCGATGGGCTTGCCGAGCTTGCTCACCTCGCGCTCGTGCTCAAGACGACGCGAGCGCATGACGTTGCCGACCAGATCCTCGGCCGTGACGGACAGTCCGGCGTAATCCTTCCACGCATCGGGATAGCCGATCTTGGTGTTGAAGCGCGCGAGCTTCTCCTGTGCCTTGGCCTTGGTTTCCGGCGTCATCCATTCCAGTTCGTCGATGCCGGTACGGAAAGCTTCGCGCAGGTTTTCAATAAGCTGATCCATGCGCTGTTTGGACGCTTCCTGGAAGTGCCGCTCCACATAGAGCTTGCCGACGACTTCACCCAGCGCCATGTCTACGGCGTTGACGCCACGCTTCCAGCGCGGCTCCAGCGCTTCCTGACCGCCCAGCACGCGGCCTTCGAAGTCGAACTGCGCCTGCACAAAGGCATCGCTGAGATAGGCAGCAAAGGCATCCACGGTCTTGAAGGCGTAGTAGTCCTTCCACACTTCAAGCGGCTGTTCCAGCCAAATGTCGTCGAGCGCCTCAATGAAGCTGGGCTGGTTCACCACGAACGTGGCCTCCTCCACGCCCAACCCCTGCAGCAACGAGGCCCACTCGATGCCAGGTGCCATAACCTGCAACTCTGCCAGCGTACGCTTGTTGTAGGTGAGTTCGGCTTGACGGTTCTGGACACGATCCCAGTGCGCGGCAGCGATCAGGCGCTCGATGCCCATGATGGAGTCGGGGGCCGCAGCAGCACGCGCATAGCCAGCCAGTTCCAGTACCTGCGTGATGTAGCCGCGATAGGCCGTGCGGGCTTCGTCATGCGTGGCATCGTCGGTACTGAGGTACCAGTCGCGGTCGGGCAGGCCCAGGCCGGACTGCGTGATGTAGGTGATGTACTGGTCCGACTGCTTTTCGTCATTGTTGATGTAGATGGCAGCGGGGATCTGCACGCCCACGCGGTTCAGCTGTGCCGTCATCAACAGCAGGTCGTTCTTGCTGGCCACGGCATCGAGCTCCGCCAGAGCGGAGGCCAGCGGAGTGGATCCGATCTGCTCAAGGCGCGCCTCGTCCATGAAGCTGTTGTAGAAGCCGCCGACTTTCTGGGTATCGCTGCCGGGCGCGGCATCCGTATTGGCAGCCTCCTCGATGAGCTGGCGCAGATTGGCCTGGGCTTCGTCGTCGAGGATGGTGAAGGCACCGTAGTTGCTCTTGTCGGCGGGAATCGCAGTGCTCGCCAGCCAACGCCCGTTTACATGGAGATAGAAATCATCGCCGGGGGCAATCGCGGGATCGAACTTGTCCAGCTCCACGCCGGAGCGGGGGCCGGAGGGCTGGGCCACCGCAGGTTCGGCAGCAGATTCGGCAGCAGGCATCGGGATCGCCGCGCTGGCAGGGGCCTGCACCACCGGTGCGTCCTCGCTGGAGCAACTGGCCAACACCAGCCCGATCAACAGTATGTAACGCATCTTCATGGGATACCTCCTTTCAGGCTTGAACCCGGGTTCAGGGTCGACGGGTATTGAAGAAATGTTCCCGGTAGTACTGCAGCTCCCGGATTGAATCCTTGATGTCTTCCAAAGCCTTGTGGCTGCCTTCCTTCTTGAGCGCGTCAATCAGGTCAGGGCGCCAGCGCTTGCACAGTTCCTTGACGGAGCTGACATCGAGATTGCGGTAGTGGAAGAAAGCCTCGAGGTCCGGCATGTAGCGCGCGAGGAAGCGGCGATCCTGGCAGATGCTGTTGCCGCACATCGGCGAGAAGCGCGGTTCGCAGTAGTCACGCAGGAAGTTCAGCATGATCTTCTCGGCGGCACTCTCGTCGTAGGGGCTCAGGCGCACGCGCTCGGTCAACCCGTTGCTGCCGTGCGTGTGACGGTTCCAGTCGTCCATCTTGTCCATCACGTGCTTGCTCTGGTGGATGGCCATCACCGGACCTTCGGCGATCACCTGCAGGTCGGTGTTGGTGATGATGGTAGCGATTTCGATGATGCGATCGGTGTCGGGACTGAGGCCTGTCATCTCCAGGTCGATCCAGATCAGGTGCTGTTTCTTGTCCATGCGTGGGCATTTCCCCTTGGCGGAGGCTCAATTCTGTTCAGCACGGAGTGTGGTGCAGAACCGGTCTGATCGCAAGCCAACCCCCTCCCCTTGGGGTAATATGCAGGGCCATGAACATGAAGAAAAAACACCTGAGCCAGCGCCAGATCAACCGCATCCAGCACAAGCAGGGTACGCACGCCAGCAAGATGGCGGCCGGTGGCGACGATCTGGCAGAGTCCGGGTCGCTGGGGCCGGAGCGCCAGGGCCTCGTGATCACGCATTACGGCCAGCAACTGGACATCGAAGCGCGCGACGGTGACGACCTTGGCACCATCCACCGCTGCTACCAGCGCAGCAATCTCGAGGCCCTGGTCTGTGGCGATCAGGTGATCTGGCGTCAGGGTGAGCCCGAAGGCGTGGTGGTGGCCGTGCAGCCGCGCCACAGCTTTTTGCAGCGCCCCAACAAGTTCAACGAACTGAAGCCGGTGGCCGCGAATATCGACCGCATCGTGGTCGTCATCGCGCCGCAGCCGGAACCGCACTTCAACCTCATCGACCGCTACCTCGTGGCGGCCGCCGCCTGCGATATCCCGGCGCTGCTGTTACTGAACAAGGCTGATCTGCTTGATGCGCAGACGGGTCCCGCGCTGGAAGCAATGCTGGAGCTCTACCATCGGCTCGGCTACGCCACCGCCAAGGTCTCCACGCGCTCCCGCGAAGGACTCGATGCGTTGGGCCGGGAACTGGCCGGCCATACCAGCATCTTCGTGGGCCAGAGCGGCGTCGGCAAATCCGCCCTGGTAAACGTGCTGCTGCCGGAATCCGTAACGCTGGAAGGGACGCTGTCCGCTACCGTCGACAAGGGTCGCCACACCACCACGGCTGCGCGGCTGTACCATCTTGCACAAGGCGGGGACCTCATCGACTCACCGGGTATTCGCGAGTTTGGCCTTTGGCACATGGAGCCGGCACAACTTCTGGATGGCTTCGTGGAGTTCCGGCCCTTCCTCGGCCACTGCAGATTCCACGACTGCAACCACAGCGACGTACAACAGTGCCGCCTGCTGCAGGCCGTTCAGGAAGGCGCCATCGACCAGCGTCGCCTTGATAGCTACCACTTCATTCTTACCAGCATGACGCTGGACAAGCGCTGAACCCATGACCATCGACCTGCCCCTGATCCTTGAACCTGCAGCGCTCGCGCCCCTGCTCGGCAGCGCCGACCTGCTGCTCATCGACCTGTGCCGAGCGCAGAACTGGCGCCAGCTGCACCTGCCGGGTGCCGTGCACTGCGACCCCTACGAGCTGGTGCGCGGCATGGCACCAGCACCCGGCAAGCTGCCGTCCCGGCAGCAACTGGAAGCGCTGTTCTCGCGCATCGGCTACGCAACCGACAAGCACATCGTCGTGTATGACGATGAAGGCGGCGGCTGGGCTGGCCGCTTTGTCTGGCTGCTCGATGTGATCGGCCATACGCGCTATTCATACCTGAACGGCGGACTCTATGCCTGGTACAAGGAGCAGCATCCGCTCACGTCAGAGATCGTGCCGCCGCTACCCAGCAATGTGGAAGTGAGCATCGACAGGCGTCCCACGGCCTCGCTCGACGATGTCATGAACGCGATCGGCAACGCTGATATCGCCATCTGGGACGCGCGCAGCCCCGAGGAATATGCCGGTCTGCGCAGCGGCTCCGCGCGCAGCGGCCACATTCCTGGTGCCGTGAATCTCGACTGGGTGGAATGCATGGACCGCGAGCAGAACCTGAAGCTGCCGTCACTTGCCATCCTGCGCGGCAAGCTGGCTGGCATTGGCATTACCCCGGACAAGCAGATCATTACTCACTGCCAGAGCCATCACCGCTCCGGCCTCACCTATCTGGTGGCGAAAGCGCTGGGCCACCGCGTGCAAGCCTACGACGGCTCCTGGGCCGAATGGGGCAACCTGCTCGAAACGCCGATCGATGCGATCGTGTAATCAACACCAATGAGACCCGCATGAAACAGACCCTGTTCCTCCTGCTGCAACAACTGCTGCCGCAACACGCGCTGTCGCGCCTCGTCGGCCGCCTGGCGGATTGCCGTGTGCCCTGGCTCAAGAACCTGCTGATCAGGCGCTTCATTGCCGCGTATGGCGTGAACATGCAGGAAGCCCAGGCGGAGGCACCCGAGGCCTACACCAATTTCAACGCCTTCTTCACGCGTCCGCTCAAGGATGGCCTGCGACCGCTGCCTGCCAATTCGCAGGCCATTGTCTGTCCTGCGGACGGCGCCATCAGCGCCATCGGCCGCATCGACGATGACGCCATCTTCCAGGCCAAGGGCAAACAGTTCTCGCTGCAGGCGCTGCTTGGTGGTGACGAGAGCTGGGCGCAGCGCTTCCGCAATGGCCACTTTGCCACCGTGTACCTGTCACCCAAGGACTACCACCGCGTGCACATGCCCTTCGGCGGCCTGCTGCGTGAATGCGTGTATGTGCCGGGCGACCTGTACTCGGTCAACCAGACCACGGCTGAGAACATCGATGGCCTGTTCGCGCGCAACGAACGCGCCGTGTGCCTGTTCGACAGCGACGCCGGCCCGATGGCGGTAGTGCTGGTGGGCGCCATGATCGTGGCAGGCATCGAAACGGTATTTGCTGGACACGTGGCCCCGGCCGGCCGCGAGCTGCGTCGCACGCACTACGTGGATATTGCCCATCCGGTGCGGCTGGAACGCGGCGCCGAGCTGGGACGCTTCAAGCTGGGATCGACGGCAATCGTTCTATTCGGCCCTGATGCAATCGCATGGGACGCCGGCCTGCAGACCGGGTCGCCCACGCGTATGGGACAGGCCATGGGTGTCACCACCCCGCGCTGATCACTGCTGCGCGGCAAAGAAGTTTTTTTTCGCCCTGACGCTGACCTCAGCGCTTCTCGAGCAGAAACCAGGTCATGTCGTCCTGGGGAAACGTCCCGTCACGATGGTATGCAAATCCATAGTCCACCAACGCAAGATCCGGAAACCGGTCCAGCAGGTCTCCGGCAAAATCACGCTTGAACAACTTGCCCGCGTGGCCCCGATAGACGATCTCGGTCGGTGTTCGATTGTAGTACTCAGACACGAGCACATAGCGCGATGAAGCACGATGGATCAGGTCATAGACCTGCGGCAATGCATCCGGACTGATATGGATAAGCACACCCTTGGTGAACACGAGATCCCATGTCTGCAAGGGTGCGAAATCAAGGATCGACCCTGTGTGGAGATCAACCTCCGGCACATTCACCTTCAGCTCGGCAGCTGCTTTCTGGTTGATTTCCACTGCAGAAAGCGTTGTCCCCGGGCACAAACGACCCAGTGCCATCAGGTTGAGGCCGATATTGGATCCAAGCTCCAGAATGCTTTGCAGCCTTCCGGTGCTGGCCAGTACCTTGCTGAAAAATGCAGTGTTCGAAGCAATCCACTCTGCTCCGCTGTTACGATCCGTATAATCGTTGCCGAAGCTGCCTTCCCAGAATTTTTCCTGCTCAGTAGTGCGCGCCATGGTGTCAATTCTTCTCCGTCGATATTGCCATCAATCAGGCCTTACAACCCTGCTGTACAACGCCAGAGGATAAGGAATATCTAATCTTCATGCACCACTACAGTCTTGGCAATCATGTCATGAAATCCTCGCTTCCTCCGGTCGAATGCCACCCACACAAATCCCAGGCACAACGGCAACAGCGACACGTAGTACGCCAGATAGCGCAGCACCAGGAGACGCGTCGGGACCGGTCCAAACGTCGTCGCATCCACCACCTTCAAGCCCATCATCATCTTGCCGGGCGTGGCACTCTTGTATTTCCAGAACAGCACCACGGCTACCATCAGGCCGGCGCTGACGTAAAAGTCGGTTTTTCCGAGGTCACTGTTGTAGTCCATCAGCACACCGACGCCGAAGAAGTAGAGCAGGAAGGGCGCTACGACCAGGCATTGCAGGATGGTGTCGAGGATAGTGGCGAAGAACCGTGCCCAGAAGCCGGCGTAGTGCACGGCAGGTGCGGTATCGAGCGTGACGTCCGGCATCACGACCTCCTGTTGCTGATGAGATGGATGATATGGAGTGCGCGCCCCGAGTGTTACACGCGCGCGAGTGGAAAGGCCAGCACCTCCTCAATGCTGGCCGCGCCGCACTGCAACATCAGCAGCCGGTCCACGCCCAGCGCTACGCCACTGCAGGGTGGCAGACCTGCACTGAGCGCTGCCAGCAAATGGCGGTCGTGCGGGAACTGCGGCAGGCCGCGCTGTTCCCGCGTGCGCTGGTCGGCAGCGAAGCGGTGCGCCTGTTCGCCGGCGTCCAACAGTTCGTCGTAGCCGTTGGCTATCTCCATGCCGTGCATGACGAACTCGAAGCGGCGTGCCACGAGCACGCCTTCGTCATTCTCGGCCACCTTGGAGAGCGCGGCCTGCGCGGCGGGGTAATCGACGATCATCACGGGGTCCTGCAATTCGGGTTCGATGCAGTGCGAGTAGAGCAGATCCAGGCAGGTCGCGTGGTCGGGAGGATCGCCGGTCAGGTTCAGATGGCTTTGCACGAGGGCCTGCAGTTCGGGCGTCGTGGCATCGTAGGGGTTAAGGTCCAGCACTTCCTCGAACAACTCGCCATAGGTGCGGCGGTGGCAGGTAAGCGGGCCCAGCACCTTGATGACCAGTGCTTCCACTTCGTCCATCAGATCTTCCAGGGTGAAACCAGGGCGGTACCACTCCAGCATGGTGAACTCAGGGTTGTGGCGGCTGCCGCTTTCACCATTACGGAAGGCCTTGCCGAGTTGGTAAATGGGGCCACTTCCTGCTGCGAGCAGGCGCTTCATGGCAAATTCAGGCGAGGTTTGCAGATACAGGGTTTGCTGCGGGGCGCCGGGGAAGGCGTGGTATTGCGCGATGACGGGGTCCAGCGCGGGGTCGGTGCCGATGCTGGAGGCCAGCAGTGGTGTATCCACTTCGAGCACGGCGCGCGCTTCGAAGAAGGTGCGGATCTGGCGGTAGAGTGCCGCCCGCGCCAGCAACATCTCGTTGGTTGCTGCTGGCTGCCAGTCGCTCATGGGCGGGCTCTCTATCCGGGGACTCGCGTTTGAAGGGTTGGGCTTACTTCTTGGCGCGGCTCATGTATTCACCGTTGCGTGTATCGATACGCAGCACTTCGCCGATTTCGATGAACAGCGGAACGCGGACCACGGCACCGGTGCTCAGCGTGGCGGGCTTGGTGCCGCCGGTGGCGGTATCGCCACGCAGGCCGGGGTCGGTTTCGGTTACTTCAAGGTCGATGAAGTTGGGGGCGGTGACAGAAATCGGCACATCGTTCCAGCACATCACGATGTATTTTTCCTGCTCTTTGAGCCAGTCCAGCGTATCGCCCACGGCGCTCTTGTCGGCGGAGATCTGCTCGAAGCTGCCGTCGGCGCGCATGAAGTGGTAGAACTCACCGTCGGTGTAGAGGTATTCGTAGTCGGTTTCGACGATGTCGGCGGCGTCCAGCACCTCGCCGCTCTTGAAGGTCTTTTCCAGTACGCGGCCGGTCTTCAGGTTGCGCAGCTTGACACGGTTGAAGGCCTGGCCTTTGCCGGGCTTCACGTATTCGTTTTCCATAATTGAGCAGGGGTCGCCGTCCAGCATGACCTTGAGACCCGCTTTGAATTCGTTGGTGGAGAATACGGCCATGTTGAATGCACCTCGCAAAATGAGGTGGGCATGATACCCGCGTGGCCCGTATGGCGCCAGACGGGGCTAAGCCGGATAATGCGCGCCCATGCCACAGCCCATCCCCAGCACTCAACTCCGCCCCTGGCAGGAGCAACTCTCAGATCTTGTGACGGATCCGCACGAGCTATTGGCCCTGCTGGGGCTGGACGCGGCACAGCTGGATGTGGCCCCGGAAGCACTGAAGAGCTTCCCACTGCGGGTCCCTCGCCCTTACCTGGCGCGCATGCGCCGTGGCGACCCGCGTGACCCGCTGCTGTTGCAGGTATTGCCATTGGGCGCCGAGCTGCTGGACGTGCCGGGCTACAGTCCCGACCCGCTGCAGGAACTGGACGCCAACGCCGCGCCGGGTCTGCTGCACAAGTACGCCGGTCGCGTACTGCTGATCACCACACAGAGCTGCGCCATCCACTGCCGCTATTGTTTCCGTCGCCACTTCCCCTATGCCGACAACCGTCCCGGGCGCGCACAATGGCAAGAGGCGCTGGACTACATCAGCGCCGACACCTCCATCAATGAAGTAATCCTGAGTGGCGGTGACCCCCTGGCCACCTCCAATACCTATCTGGGCTGGCTGCTGCAGGAACTGGGCAAGATCCCCCATCTGCAGCGCCTGCGCCTGCACACCCGCCTGCCGCTGATGCTGCCGGACCGGGTGGATCGCGGCCTGCTGGACCTGCTCGGTGCGTGGCGCGGCCAGGCAGTGCTGGTGCTGCACGCCAACCATGCGCAGGAATTCGATGCCGCTGTGGACGCCGCACTGGGCCGTCTGCGCAGCGCTGGCGTGCACCTGCTGAACCAGAGCGTACTGCTCCGGGGCATCAACGACAGCACCGACGCCTTGAGCGGCTTGAGTGAACGGCTGTTTGCAGCCGGGGTACTTCCGTACTATCTTCATCAGCTCGACAAGGTGGCTGGCGCCGCGCATTTTGCGGTACCGGATGAGGTTGCCCTGCAGCTGGTAGCCGACCTGCGCAGCCGCTTGCCGGGCTATCTGGTACCACAATTGGTCCGGGAAACTGCTGGCGACGGGGCCAAAATGCCGCTGGTCTGAACTTTCCGGTCGCAGCACCCGACAATCCGAACAAGTCACACATGATTACAGGCGGTAGGGCCCGATGAGTGCCACAGTGGATGCAGTTGACCAGGGCGTGACCCACCTGCTGGTGGTATCCGTGGACAACAGCGGCATCAACCGCCTCATCAGCTACCTGCGCAACGCCGGCCTGCCGCTGCGCCCTGCACTCGCCAGTTCCACTGCGCAGCTGTCCAGCCTGCTGACCCAGGAACCCTGGGACGTGCTGCTGCTGCAGGACAGCGCCGATTTCAGCATCACCGACACACTCGCCCTGCTGAAGAAGCACCAGCAAGACCTGCCCGTGGTATTGCTGCGCAGCCGTGAGCCCGCCGAGGGCGAGTTGCTGCCGTTGTTCCGCCAGGGCATCCGCGCCGTGGTGCCATTGACGGCAGCAGACCGCCTGGTGACGGAACTGACGCGCGAAGCGCAACAAGTGGCACTGCGCAACAAGCTGCGTCGCCGTGAACGCCAATTGCAGGAACTCGAAAAGCGCCACCAGCAAGTGCTGAATGACAGCGCCGTGGCGCTGAGCTATGTGTTGGATGGCGTACACCTCTTTTGCAACCCTGCGTATGCTGCACTGTTCGGCTATCCGGACGTGGGCTCCGTCACCACCACGCCGCTTTTGAATCTGGTCCAGCTTGATGCCCGTCCCGGCCTCAGGTCCTTGTTGGCTGCGGCTGAACTGGGCGCACAGTGCAGCGTATTCATGGCGCGCTGCTACGATGGCAGCAGAACGGATCTGCAGTTCACCTTCACCCCGGTGGACTATCAGGGCAAGGCCTGCATGCAACTGGGCGTGCAGCCGCCCGCAGGCAACCTGGCGCTGGAGGCAGAGGTAGAGCGCCTGGGGCAACAGGACTTGCTGACGCGCATCGACAGCCGCAGCCACTTCCTGCTGCGGCTGGAAAACGCCATTCGTGCTGCCGTGCAGCGAGCCCGCTTCAGCAGCCTCATCGTCGTACAGATCGACGACTTCGAGAACATCTCTGCGGCGCTGGGGCGTTCCAGCAGCAATCTGGTGCTGAATGACATTGCGCAGACGCTGCAAGGGGGACTCAGCCGGCCGGTGGTGGCAGGCCGCCTGGACGAACACGTATTCGGGCTGTGGCTCGACGAAGGCGATCCCGATGTGGCACTGGCGTTGTGCGAGGAGATCCGCGACAAGATCAACAGTCGCGTGTCCAGCTCCATGCTGGCTTCTCTGGCACTGGGCTGCTCCGTGGGTATGGCACTGGTGAATGGCCATGCCCTGAACGCCGAGGACCTGCTGGAACGCGCGCGCATGAACCTGCAGATCAAATCCCCGACCACCACCAGACCCGACGTCTTCCGCATCGGCGACAGCATGGACCATGATGCAGGCGACATGCTGGCCTACCTGCAAACGGCCCTCACGCAGCGCCGCTTCAAGCCGTTGTTCCAGCCCATCGTGGGCATCAGCGGCAATACGCGCCGTAGCTACGAAGTACTCATCCGCATGCTGGACAAGGACGACAACGAGATCCGTCCGGGGGCCTTCCTGCCGCTGGCAGTAATGAACGGCATGGGCGAGGACATCGACCGCATGGTGGTACAGATGGCCATCGAGGCGCTACTGGCCTCGCACGATGCCCAGCTGCTGACCGTAAACATCACGGAAAACACGCTGCTCAGCCACACTTTTCTGCCCTGGCTCAGCGAACAACTGACGCAGCACCGCCTGCCCGCCGAGCGCCTGGGCATCGACATCAGCGAGATCGCCCTGCATGCCTCACCGGAACCGGCGCTGGCCTTTTGCCAGGGCCTGGCAGTGCTGGGCGTGCCGCTGACCATCAGCAACTTCGGCTGCGCGCTGGAGCCCTTCGCTCTGCTGGATCAGCTGAAACCGGCGCTGGTGACAATGGACGAGACCATCGTACGCGACCTCATCTACAGCTCACACCAGAAAGCCAATGTACAATCGATGGTGAGAACCCTGCATGCCCGCGGCGTGCATGTGGTAACGCCGCGCGTTGAAGACATGGCGGTACTGCCGGTGCTGTGGGAGATCGGGGTGGATTACGCGCAGGGATACTGCCTGCAGGCCCCCAGCCATGAAATGAACTATGAATTCGTCCAGGACGAGGAAATCACGCTGAGCGCCCCGGCGCAGTAAACCCTTCCCGTCCCGACACTACTCTTACAGGCACCTACCCGCAGCATGTCTCTCAAATACCGACTGGCACTCGCTTTCAGCCTCTTGTTCATTTTCCTGTTCGGCGTGCTGTGGCTTACGCTGAAACTGCTGCTGGACCAGACGCTGAGCCAACAGACGCGCACACTCGGCGACATTCTGGCCAAGCAGACGGCCGCCTCGGTGACGGAACTGGTACTGGCCAACGACCTGCTCGGTCTCAACGTGGTGCTGGGTGAATTGTCGCGGGAACCGGGCATAAGCAGCGTCACTGTTGCCGACGTGGATGGCCGCACACTCGCAACCACGCTGGAAAGTTACGACCAGCCGCTGGGGCCCATGTACCAGGCACCGATCACGTTGCAGGAGGCGGTGGCCGGTCGGGTACTGGTGACCCTGGACGAGGAACTGTTGAGCAACCCCTTGGCTCGTCCTCACACGCTGTTCTACGGCCTCATGGTACTGGGCCTGTGCTGCATCGGCTGGCTGTCGTGGACACTCTCGCGCCGTAACAGCGAGGCGGTATATGGCCTCATCGACCTCATGGAGCATCCGCCTGCTGCTGACGAGGAGCTGTTGCTGGCAGAACAGCCCTCACGCGAACTGGATCTGTTGCAGCAGCGCCTGGCTGACCTGCTGCTACGCCAGCAAAGTCTGGAAGCGCAGATCGAGAGCACGGGGCTGCCCGACCCGGATGAGCTGCGCCAACTCACGCTGCGCGCCGAGCGCCGCATGTGTTCACTGGTGCTGGTCGAAGCCGTCAACATCAACACCGCCATCGAACTGCTGCATCCGGCGACGCTGTCCACACTGTTGCAGGAATACCAGTTCTATCTGCGCCAGGCTGCACGCCTGTACCGCGGCACGGTGATACGCGTGGAAGGCAACAAGGCACTGGTAAGTTTTGACGTGCGCCACTGCCAGGATGAGCATGCTTTTGCGGCGCTCTGCTGCGCGCAACTGTTCTTGCGCCTGATGCAGCGGGTGGCAGCCCGCCATAAAGCCAACAATGCACAGTCACTGGACTTCAGCGTGGCAGTACACAGTGGCGATTCCTATTTTTCTCCGCAGTGGAAGAAAAAGAAGGATGGCAAGGAAAGCCTGCGCGAGGAAACCGTGATCGGCAAGCCCGTTGAGCTGGCACAGCACATGCTGATCGCCGGCCATGCTGGCAAAGTGCTAGCCAGCGAGCTGGCGCTCGAACTGGCGGGCGGCCAGAAGCGCTTCGGTGCGATGACGCCAGAGGAATTGCAGGTTGGTCCTGACAAGCTGCCACTTATGGCCTATATTTTGGCCGGGGACAGCGGCAGCCACAGCGACCTGCTGGAGCGGCAATGCCAACACCTCATCTCTGAGAGCAGCACCACAGGCTGACAAGGAATCCCGGGACATGGAACGCAACTTGAATATCGGACATCCCTTCTACTTTCCCACTCAGGTGGTCCTGGTCGACGACGACCCGGATTTCCTCGAAGGCATCAGCCTGATGCTGAACAAGGACCTCAGCTTCAAGTTGTTCCAGTCCGCATCGGCAGCACTGAAATACGTAAACGAAGCACACCGTCACGTGGACTTCCTGCAGCGCTGCTACACCAGCTACAAGACCGGACCACAGGAATCCGATGCGTTGTCGCACATCGACATCGGCAAGCTGCATCTCGAGATCCTCAACGGCTTCCGGTTCCAGACCTGCTCCACGGTTATCGTCGATTATTCGATGCCGGAGATGAACGGCCTGGAGTTCCTCAAGGCCCTGCGCAATCCGCACATCAAGAAGGTGTTGCTTACCGGCCAGGCCGACATGGAGTTGGCCATCAAGGCCTTCAACCAGCAACTCATCGACCAGTTCATCGACAAGCATGACCCGCGTCTCAAATCCAAGCTCAATGCCACCATCGCCACGTTCCAGGACCAGTATTTCCGAAGCAGCTTCAAACTCATCACGGACCCCATCATCACCAACAATCGCGATGGCTTTCTCACCAGCCCGGAATTCCAGGAGTTCTTCACGGAACTGCGCAAGCAGACCGCATGCGTGGAGTACTACATGCTGGATACGCCGCACAGCGGCTACCTGATGCTGGATGCCAACGGCGAACGCCGCAGCCTGCTGGTGTATTCCCAGCCGGCGCTGGATGAACACGGGGAGCAGCTTGAGGACATCGGCGCTGCGGCCGAGCTGATAGCCGCCGTCAAGAGCGGGCAGTTACTTCCCGTGTTCGACGTGGCGGCAGTGCCGCTAACACGCAAGCACCCCTTTATCGCAGAATGGAACGACTACTATTATCCGGCGCAGCGCATCAATTCCACGCTGCCGTACTACACCACCATAACCGACGACATCATGCTGCCGTCGATCCACAACAAAACCGTCCACAGCTACAAGCAGTTCCTGGAAACCAGCAGCATCGTGCAGCAAATCGTGCATTGATCTGTCTTGTCCAGGCTGCAATCCTGCCTCAGGCCGCTGCTGAACGCGGACATTTCGGCAGCATGATGGTGAACTCTGCGTAGCTGCCCAGTTGCGAGCGACAACTGATCTGCCCTCCGAAACTCTCCACTGTGCGCTTGCAGAAGGCGAGTCCTGCGCCGGTCCCATCGTGCTTGGTGGTAAAGAAGCCTTCGAATATACGCCCGACGATCTTTTCGTCGATACCGAGGCCGGTATCACGGAACACCAGATAGTTCTCTGTAGTCCCTTGCTTGAGAGCGATGTGGATATCGCCCTTTTGAGCGGACTGGATCGAGTAGTAGGCATTTTTGAGGAGGTTGAACAGGATATAGATACACAGGCTTTCGACCCCGAGGAAGCTGAAATTGTCATCCAACTGCAGCACCAGCTTGTCACGCTCACCGGTCTTGAAGGGGTAGCGGTCCACCGCCTGGTGCACCAGCGAAGCAGCATCAATCGGTTGAAGCAATTTGCGGTCCAGCGCGTTATCGCGCAGGTTCATCAGCAACATGTCGATAACGTTGTTGGCCTGATCGATCATGAGCTGCACGCGCTTTGGTGTCGCCATCAGGCGCATCATGTAATCTTCGCGCATCGGCGGAAAGGCCAGCGGGTCGGCTTTACTGCAATTTTCATAGGCACGCAGCATCTTGCCGAGGTACTCCTCATAGCCACTGATGCTGGCTCGAATACCCGAAAGCGGTGTACGCATCTCGTGTGCAATATTGGCACTGAGGCTCTGCATGACCTGCATTTTCTCTGCGTGATCCATCGCCGTCTTGTGCAGCACGCGCGCATACACGCGGATGCGATCGAGAATGATCGAAAGCTGGTTGGCGAGGAAGCCGTACATCTGGTAATCGAAATCCGTATAGGCCCGATCATTGTCGAGCCGTCCCAGCAGGATAACGCACAGCAATTTGTCGTTTTGGACAACGGGAATCATCAGGCTCGTTCGGGTTTCAGCAAACGCCTGTTGCAGCTGCGGCAGGGCTTCATGCAGGGAGGTTACACAAGCCTGCTTTTCCACAAAGTCCTCGAAGCCCGCATCATGAAAACGCCAGACTGTAGCATCGGGCCAGCTCTTCAGTCGCAGCGCCGGCGGCTCCGCTGTCACCGGCACGGCCAGTGTCGGCCTGATCTCCCGTGCTACAAGATACACGGCCCTGTGTACCTGGATACGCTCCCTGAGGGTATCGTCGACCAGCACCAGCACATCGTCCAGCTCAAGGAAATTGTGGATCTTCTGGTTCAGGTCCATGAATGCAGTGAAATAGGACAATTCGCTTTTTGAGCTGGCCTGCCCTGTAGACTGCACAATAACCTGCAACAGCGAATCGTGGCTGAGCACTATGAATATGATCAGCGCGAGAATGTAGCCGAGCATCGGCACGGGGTCCCGCTCCTCCAGCACGAACGAGAGGTAAAAGAAGGACATCGAGAAGTAAAAGCACACCAGGTAAACCCGGTTGCGATCCATGAAAGAGCCCATAGTCGATCCATATCCTTCAATGCCCCCCGATATCACCATGATATCTGGCAGGCTCACCACCCGCACCTACCCAAAACTTTACGTCTCTGGCGTTATTTTGCCGCTTTCGTCCTGATGTATACTTTGAACCATGTTGACGAAGACTCCCGCATACATCTTTTACCCGGCCCTGATCGTCTGGAGCGCGCTCTACGGCGTTGTCGGCGGCGCGTTCTACAAACTGCTCTCTGTATACGAGAACTGGCAAGCAACCAACCGTTACCATATAAAGCTTTGGAAGAAGTACCCCCAGCGCAGCTACCAGAAGTATATCTCGGGTATGTGGGCCAGCCAGATCCGGGGCAAGCCGCTGGAGCTGGCCGAGTATACAAAACTGCAGATCGAGAAACGGCATCCGGCGGAACCCTTCCCCATCATTCGCCTGATGGTAAACACCATGTTCATGCTGGTCATCACACCGTTCATGGTAGTAATGGGCATGATCAGGGGGCCACTGTACGTTTTTCGCAAGCTGATTGCCCGCCGCAGCCAGCAAGCTGACCAGCAACCGCCAGCAACGGCGGGTCCGCGCTGAACAGGAGTTCCGGAATGAGCACAAGGAGTCATCGCATGCGTTGGTTGTCTACCCACAAGCAGGACAAACCCTGGGTACTGATCGTCGAGGACAACCAGCGCCAGGCTGATCTTTACCAAGCCATTCTCGAGGAAACCGGCCTTTACAATATCGTACGGGCCGCCGACGGCGAAGAAGCACTTGCCGAACTCGAGAAGCATGAGCGCGGCTTCGATTTTCTCAGCAATGGCATTTCCTGCATCCTGCTCGACTGGCAGATGCCACGCATGCACGGCCGGGATTTCCTGAAACTGCTGCGCCAGAAGGAAATGAAAAGTGCCTTCAAGCGGCACATCCCCGTTGTCATTATCACGGCCTTTGGCGACAGCGACCTGCGCAAGGTGGCCGAGGATTCAACCTATGGGCTGGCTTCCGCCTACCTGCTGAAGCCCTTCGAAGAAGGCGAGTTGCTGCAGACGGTCAAGCGCATCGTACTGGACAAGGAGGCCGAAGTGATGAGGGAGCTGCTGGTGGAACAGCGCTCGCGCTGGGTGCAGGAACTCGAGCGTAACCGCCAGCACAAGTAGGCGCGCTTACCATTTTTCTGCCAGCACTGTCCGGCAGGCCAGTGCTTACTGTGAGGTACCCGTTTCCAGTGGTGCGTCCAGCTCCATACTATCAGCCAACTCGATCCTGGCTTGCTGCAGTGGCAGCGTGAAGATGAAGCGCGTGCCATGGTGTTCAACGCTGGTAAAACGGATCGTGCCACCATGCTGGTTGATGATGCGGTTCACGATGGTCAAGCCCCATCCTCGTCCAGCCGTGGAATTGCCCACGTCCGTCGGCTTGCCGCTGACGTAAGGCTCCCATACGCGCGAGCGAAGCTCTTCGGGAATTCCGGCACCGTTATCAGCGACACTGATTTCGACAGAATCAGCCAGCCTGCGCGTAGCAAAAGCCAGTGTGCCTCCTTCCTGCATGGCATCAATCGCATTGTGGATGAGGTTGATGAGTACGACCTGGATATCTCCCGCCAATGCAGGCACCAGTGGAAGCATCCCGAGATCCAACGCCACCTGGAAGCGCGAGCGATCGATGAGCCGCAGCGAGCGCTGCACCAGCTCATTGATATCCACTGGAGCAAACCGGCGTATTGACCTGCTGGAAACGTCCGTGATTGCCAAGGTTTCTTCCACCACATTCAAGGCATGATCGATTTCCTCACGCGCCACTTCCCGGTAGACGGCGAGATCTTCCAGCGTCTTGATGCGCCCGATTCCCATGCGAATGATGTTCAGGGGCGTGCGAATCTCATGATGGCATTGGCGGGTGGCATGCACGATCGCCTCTACCTTCTGCGCGCGTATCAACTGGATCTCTGCATCGTGCAGGCGCTGGCGGCTTTCATTGTAGAGATACTCCAGCTTCTCCATCGGTGTCAGCCGATACAGTACTGGCGAGAGAAAGCTGATGAGACTGTCAAAGAACCTGAAATCTGCGTCGCTGAACCCCTGCTGATTGCTGCGCTCACCCAGCACCAGTACTCCTTCGAGATACTCCGGCGAATGGAAGGGAAGCAGTACCGCCTGCTCCAGGTTGCTGCGGAATCCAAGCTCCACCAAACGCTGCCGGACTTCAGGAGTTGCGTCTGTGACAGGCAGGCAATGCGTCACCTTGGTAAGCGCCTGTACCAACGGGTCCATTACATCGATCTTGAGAAACTGCCCACTGATACGATAGAACGAAAAATGGTCCTGCTCATCTCGCACTGCCACGACGCTTAGCACGCTCTCCAGCTCGAACACCTCATCGAGCACTGCCTGCACCTCACGAAAGATCGCTTCGCGGTCCTTTTCCTGTGTAATTCGGCTGGACAGGGTATGGAACACGGCTTCCGTTGAATACCAGCCACGGACGAACTTGCGTTTCGCAGTGGTCAGCAGGAAAAGCTGTAATGGGTGTGCAAACAGAGCTGCCCCGAGCACCAGCACCGTCATCGCCAATACGTGCAGTACATGGGACACTGCTGCCAGTTGCTGCACGAGGGCAATGGACGCCACCAACAGCAGCAGCACGCAAAGCCATGCGGTCTTCTTGTTGATGATCACGGAAGCATCGAGGAACTCGTGCTTCGTCATGGCATAGAAGATCAGCACCGGCACCACCGAAGCACTGAGGCGACCGACGATGAGATAATCGTAATTCCCGAAGGCAGGCAGCACCACGTTGAAGATGAGCGCACAGGGAATGTAGATCGCGAGACCCAGGATGAACCAGCGGATCCGGTCGCGGAACAGTGGCTGCAGCAAGTAGGAGCGCACGAATTTGACGAGGGCGCTGATGCTGACAGTCACGAGATAGAAGGTGAGCACGAGCCAGCCAGGGCCATCGTCATAGAAGATCTCCCCTGCCTCGATATGCGCCGTGGACACCAGATCAGTGAAGAAGAGCGCAATGGTCAGCCCGACGAAGAGCACTACGTTGGGCAGGTGCCAGCGCCCGACGGTCCAGGCGGGGTAGGTGCTGGCAAGGTACAGCAGCCCGTTGGCAGCAACCATGGCGCCGAACTGCTGGAAGTGGCCGATCAGAACTATGTACTGCGCCAGCAGGTGCTCCTCGATGAGGAAATTACTGGCATTCCAGGTAGCGATGCCCAGACAGGTCAGGAAGAACGGGCGCACCACCACGCCGTCGCTGCGCAGCTGCCATACGCCAAGCAGAAGCAGCAGCAACGCATTGGCGAGGAACAGGTAATCCAGGGAAAACAATGCCATGTAAATAGCATGTCACAAAGCGCTTGCCCGGTCATCAGTCGCACATGT
>JBIIWP010000165.1:0-4386 GCA_044338855.1 Pseudohongiellaceae bacterium
GCTTGATGGCTGAATCGATGGAACCGTACAGCAGCTCCATGGCATAGCGTACGTTGCCTCGCATCAACAACAGCTCGTCCACCATGAACAGTTGCAGTGGCACAAAGCCTACGCCCAGGCTCCATTTGAATGCCTTGCTGCTGAGCTTGGTACGGAAGAAGGCCACATTGCAGTCCTGGGCGCTCGCCTTCTCGAAGATCGGCAAGGTCAGGTAGGGCGTCTTGTCCTGACGATACTCCTTGATGACGCCAAGCTCACGGATCGATACCAGACGCGATTTGCTGCTGACGGAATCCATCCAGTAGCGCGCCACTTCCACGCTCTCATGGCGCTTCACTTTTGAATTCGAGAAAGGCGAGCTGCCCGGTGTCAACGCATCTATGTCGAGCATGTACGCCCAACTGAAACCAATCACACGCTCTTCCTTGAACAGGATGGTCATGATCGGAAGATAGGCATTGTCACAGTTGATGCAATTGCTGATCTCGCGCAGTGCGCTGTCCAGTGTCCAGTCCTCACCCCAGCTTTCATTGAACACATCTGCATAGCACTGCGCGAGGCTGAGCAAGGTACTGCGCGGTATGCGCTGCAGTTGCGAACCCGCGAAGCACTGCACGAGAAATTCCTCGCCGAACTGGCTCTGCAACTTCATGTTGAGCCGCGCCATGAGCAGATGATCTTCTTTCTGCTCGAACTCGCGAAAAAAATGGAGAGGTGACGGTGCATGCAGCAACGCGTCGTAGGGAATTGCGGTATTCGCCTGAACTCTTGACATACTTGTCTCCTTGTTTGGACTCACGAACCAGCATCACCAACAGGGCTAACGTGGCTTGCACTCCCGACGAGAAGAAATTTCAGGACCAACAACATTCCGGATTTTTCAAGGACATCCTTGTTCTCGCTGCACTCAGGACATGCACGTCAACGCGTGCCTGCGCAAGGTACGAGATGTGTTTCTGCACCTGTTTTCACGTTTCATTCTACAGACAAGGTACAAATGAAAAGAAGCAGGTCACTGCAGATTGCCAGTATCAGCACCCGACACTGATATCAAAGTGCCTTCTTTTCTCATAGTTGACGGGTAAGTGTGACCCCAAAAGAGCGTGGCTGTCCGAAGACATCAATATAACTGTTCAGTCCATCAGCCTTGACGCGCGTTCGATGGACCTTATCGGTGACATTGCGTACCCAGAACTGACCCTTCCACTTGCCTGTTGTACTGGACAGCGTGGCGGATGCATTCAACAAGGCATACCCGGGCAAATGATTGACCGCTGAGTCCAACATGGAATAGTGGTGGCCTGAAAAGTCGGAACGCCAATTCCAGCCGAGTCCGATATCAAGCGCGCCGGTCTCGAGTGCCTGTTGATAACCCAGCTGAACGTTGGCTGAAAAGTGCGGAGCCCATGGACGATCGCCCTGGATTTCAACGGTGCTGCCGTCGGTACCTACAGTGAGTACACCGGACTTGCGGTACTCGGCGTCCAGCCAGCCAATTCCGGCGCCGACATTCCAGCGCTCATGTTGCCACTGCAGGTCCATTTCGGCGCCCAGATGACGCGCATCGCCCTGGTTGCCCAGACGATCCACGAATGAGCCCGTCAAAGGATTGCGTTCGCGAATGTAGCCCTGTACGTCTCTGTAGTCGTAAGTGAACAACGCTGCCTCCAGCTTGAGCTGACGCTCTGGCCAGTAGTGCCGCAAGCCCAACTCCCATGCACCGATGGTCTCTTCCCGGTATGGCATGATCGCCGAAGCCGAAAATGGCAAGCCACCATAGAAGCCACCACTCTTGAAGCCCTGCGAATACTTGAGGTAGGTGAGTGTGTTTGTTGCCGGATTCCAGGACAGTCCGATACTGCCTGACCAGGGTTCATCCAGCGTGTAGTCGGCACTGATGTCCCGCACAAAATAGAAAGGCGTTGCGCGCAGCTGCCAGAAGTTGCCGTTGCGATAGTCTTTCTCTTCGTCAGTGTGGCGCAGCGTGGCGCTCAGCTGCCACTGGTCATTCAACGCATAGCCGGCATCGAGGAAGAAGGCCAGCGCCTCGGTGCCTTGTTCATAGGCAAGCTTGCCCTGGCCGAGCCCCACCAGCACGGAATCGCGCAAGTTGAAATCGCGCCGTTCGCTGAAGTCTTCATGGCTGTAGTTCACGCCCGCCAGCCACTGCAGGCGCGCCGTGGCCGGAGCCGCGATGCGCAGTTCCTGACTCAGCACGTCGATGTCGCTGTAGGAAAAACGGTGGGCAAACTCGCCGGTGCTGCCATCCAGATCCAGTGCCACACCATAGTTGAAGCGATCCCAGGTACTGATGGACGCCAGCGTGAATCCCGGCAGAGCCCATTGCAGTTCCAGTACGGAACCGGCGTACTCGGAATCCAGTGCATTGAGCGGATCGGACAACACGCGGCTGCCGTCGCCGGCTTGTGCGGCCACCGTATCGCGCACGGATCCTGTGGTAAGACGCTGCGTGAGGCCGGCGAAACTGAGGCAGGAGTCGTCACGCCGACCGGCCAGCAGTGAAGGACAGAACGCCAGCGGTGCGGTCGGTGCATACAAGCCGATCGTCCGCCCCAGCACTACATCAGAGGTGTCACGCCCAGCCTGAACTTTCAGCTGCAAGCTGAGTGAGTCCGTGGGTTCGTAGAGCATCCAGCTGCGCAGATCCCAACGGTCTGCTTCACCATGTACAGAGTCATCAGCCAGTGAACGCTGCCAACCATCACTGCCCTGCTCCGCTCGCGCGGCGAGTGTTCAGCAGCACCGCACCACCACTGGTATTGCGCCCGTAAAGGCCACCCTGCGGGCCTTTCAATATCTCCACCTGCGCTACGTCGAACAGTGCTGCACCACCCATGGCGGTAGAGACCTGATAGGCACCGTCAAGGAATACGCCTGCCGTGGGCGTATTGTTGGTATTGAAGTCCTGCAGCCCTACGCCACGGATTACCCAGGTGGGAATGCCGGCACCGGGCAGGTCTTCGAACAAGGCCACGTTCTCGGAGAGCTCCGCCAGTTGCGGCAGGTAATTGAGGTTCAGGTGGCGCATGCTCTCGGCGCTGATGACATCCATGCTGATGTCCACCTTCTGCAGGGTCTCGCTGCGCTTGCGTGCCACCACGCTCACCAGCTCCGGCGTTTCGGCGGCCTGGGTGGACACAGTGACGCCACTGGTTGCCAGCGCGACCAGCAACGCGAGCTTGCCCGGTTGCCGTGCAACTTTATCAAAAGCAGCCATGATGCGGGGCCTCCTGAGGGCGCAGCTTGATGGTCTATTTGTCTTCGATCTCTACCCGATCCACTTTCTGGAAGCCGCGCGGCAGCTTGTTGCCACGGCGTCCGCGTTCACCCCGGTAATGCTCCAGCTCGTCCCGGTTGAGCCTGATGAAGCGCTTGCCGGAATGGATCACCAGCACTTGCTGTATCCCGAGCACCGCATAGGCCTGCACGTATTCCTCGCGCGCGGCTACGCGCGCCGAAGGAATCCCGATGATCTTGTTGCCTTTACCCTTGGCCAGCTCCGGCAGGTCGTTGACCTTGAACATCAGCATATGGCCATCATTGGTAATGGCGACGACATCGTCGCTGTCAGGGTTCGATACAGCCACCGGCGCTACTACTCTACTGCCCTCAGGCAGGCTCAGCACAGCCTTGCCGGCGCGGTTTTTGCCCAGAAGGTTTTCCAGTTGCGTGACGAAACCGTAACCGGCATCGGAGCCTATCAGATAGCGCTCCTGCGGTTCACCGATGATGAGACCCTCGAATGTGGCACCAGAGGGCGGACTGAGACGCCCGGTAAGTGGCTCGCCCATGCCGCGTGCCGAAGGCAGCGTGTGGGCCTGGACGGAATACGACCGCCCAGTGGAGTCGAGGAACACCACATTCTGGTTACTGCGCCCCTTCTCTGCCAGCTTGAGTTTGTCACCGGCCTTGTACTGCATCGCGCCGGCCTCCACCTCATGGCCTTTCGCGGCGCGGACCCAGCCTGCTTCGGACAGGATGATGGTGACAGGATCGGTGCTGAGCAGATCGGTTTCGCTGAAGGCCTGGGCTTCGCCACGCCTGACCAGTGGCGCACGCCGCTCATCACCAAAGTTCACC
This sequence comes from Pseudohongiellaceae bacterium, assembly GCA_044338855.1. Taxonomy (GTDB): domain Bacteria; phylum Pseudomonadota; class Gammaproteobacteria; order Pseudomonadales; family Pseudohongiellaceae; genus CAILUG01. The sequence goes on from JBIIWP010000165.1 coordinate 4,102, forward strand.
GCATCTTCGGTGAGCTCCTTCTTGATCAGTGTCTTCATGCGACCTTTGGACTGCAGCGTCAGCTGGAGCTGCACACGCTCCTTCTCCAACGCTTCCTGTTCACCGCGTATCTGCATCTCTTCCAGCTTGGCCAGGTTGCGCAGCTTCAGTTCGAGGATGGCTTCGGCCTGGCGGTCGCTCAGACTGAAGCGCTCCATCAGCACCGGCTTGGGCTTGTCCTCGGCCCGGATGATGCGGATGACCTCATCGATATTGAGGTAGGCGATCAGCAGCGCTTCAAGGATG